>NZ_JBEYZX010000018.1:0-116035 GCF_040646255.1 Streptomyces sp. NPDC046203
GCTTCGGCATTCTCGATGCCGAGGTCGCCACCCCGCTCGCCATGGTGCTCACCGAGATCCTCCAGAACGCCCTGGAGCACGCCTTCGCGCCGGGGCGCCCGGACGGCCCGCCGGCTCGCCGGCGACATCACCGGCGCGGCCGATCGCGCCGCCGGGCTCGAACGGCTGGTCCTCGGCCGGGCCGCCGCCGCCCCGCCGCCGGACCCGCTGCTGCGGGCCGTGGTCGCCCGGCTCCGGGCCGGCGGAACGGTCGGGGCTGCCGCGGCCGAGACCGGTCTCGGCGTACGGCGGCTCCACCGGCGATCACTGGCCGCGTTCGGCTACGGCGCGAAGACTCTGGCCCGGATCCTGCGGCTGCGCCGCGCGCTCGACCTGGTGGCGGCGGGCACGCCATACGCGGTGGCGGCGCACCGTGCCGGCTGCGTGGACCAGGCCCATCTGGCCCGGGAGATGCGGGCCCTGACGGGGATGACCCTGACGGGTTACACCACCGGTCAGCGGTCCGCGTAGAGCGACACCGCCGCGCCGTCCGGGTCGTGCACCACCGCGTACCGCTGGCCCCACACCGCGTCCCAGGGCTTCAGCCGACCCTGGTGCCCGGCCGCCGTCAGCGTCCCGTAGACCGCGTCCACCTGGGCCGGGTCCGCGCAGCGGAAGGCAAGCGCGACCCGGTCGCCGCCCGAGGGCCGGGTCCACCCCGGGTCGTAGGAGCGGACCGTGTCCTCGGTATCCCACAGCACCCGCGCGCCGCCGGGCAGGGTGACTTCCACGTGCGGGTCGGCCTCGGCGCCGGGCGGGACGTCCAGGCCGAGCAGCCGGTAGAAGGCGAGAGAGGCGGCCATGTCGGCGGTGACCAGGCCGATGGCGTCGAGGCACGGAGCGGGCCGGTCCGTGCGCGCGGTGGTGCCCGGGGTGGTGCCCGGGGTGGTGCTCTGGGCGGGGTTCGTGGGGCTGTCGTTCGTGTCCATGGCCGCACGCTAGAAGCCCCAGGGCCTCGCCGTCTTGTACGGATCGGACACTCGGCCCGGTCACACTCGAACGGCCCTGCGGGTCCGGCCCCGAGGGTCCGCGCGGGGCGCGAATATGAATTCGATGAAATCGCCGGTGCGATGATTAGAAAAGCCATCTCATCACTCTTTCTCCTCTTCGTTGTCCGGTAAACGAATTTGTGTGCGCGACCCACCCGACTTCCGCTGTCACGTGGGGAGATCGCGCGCCAATACAGAAACGGGCAGATCAAGTCAAGCCTGGATTACTCGCCGAGACTCCCGTTACAGTCCAGGTACCGGGGATTCGAGCGGGGGCCCTCCGTCGTAGCCGTTCCGTCGGCGCGGATCGCACCAGCCAGGACACGGGTTGCAGCAGCCGACAGCGACGACGAGAGCGAAGAGGCCATGCAATTGGATTTCGAGCAGCGCCTGATCTCCGCGATCCAGCCCATCAGGGGTTTCTTTCTCGCCCAGTGCGTCGAGTTCGCGATGACCAGCGGACTGCTCGACCGGCTGAGCCGGTCCTCGCCGGCCGCCACCGGCGAACTGGCCGAGGAACTCGGTCTCCACCCCGAACGGCTGACCGGCCTGCTGCGCTACCTGGCGGGCGAGGGCATCGTCACCGACTCCGAGGGCACGCCCGCCATCACGGCGAAGGGCCGGGAGTTCCTCGCCTTCCGCCCCTGGTACGAACTCCTCATCGGCGGCTACGGGGCCACCCTGCGGGAACTGCCCGAGGTGATGGCCGACCGAGGGCGTTTCGCCTCGCGCGACGGCACGATGGTCGGCCTCGGCAGCTGCGGCATGAGCCGCCACGACGCCGTCCCGCTGGTCAAGCGGATGATCGCGTGCCTGCCCGAACCGCCCGGCGCCCTGGTCGACCTGGGCTGCGGCGACGGCACCTTCCTGCTGGACCTGTGCGAGGGCGGCAGCCCGGGCGTCGGTGTGGACCCCACCCCCGGCAGCATCGACAACGCCCGCCGCGCGGCGGCCGAGCGCGGCATGACGGAACAGGTCGCCTTCGTGCACGCGACCGCCGAGGACTACATGGCCGAGGCCGAACCCACGCGGGCCGGCGCCCCCTGCTTCGTCACCGCCTTCTCCCTCCAGGAGATCCTGGAGCAGCGGGGGCGCGACGCCACCGTCGAAGTCGTGCGCACCGCCCTCGCCCACGCGCCGGGCGCACACCTGGCGATCGTCGAGGTCGACCACCGCCCGCTCGATCCGGCCGTCACCCGGCACGGACTGGGCAACGCCTATTACAACCCGTACTACTTCCTGCACCAGATCACCGAACAGCGTCTGGAGACGCGGGACTTCTGGGAGCAGCTCGTCGAAGAAGCCGGCGGGGACGTCATCGCCTGTATGACGACCGCGCCCGAAGTCGACTCGACCGGCCTTGAACTGGGATTCCTGGTACGTGCCCGGTAGTTCCGGAGAGGAAAAGGCGAAACGAATGCCAGCTGGGTTGTGGCGCCACCGGGATTTCCGGAATCTCTGGCTCGGGCAGACGGCCTCCATGTTCGCTGCGCATATGGTGGCGGTCCTCTTCCCCTTGCTCGCCTCCGTTTCCCTCGATGCCTCCTTGTTCGAGATGGGCCTGCTCTCGGCGGCGGGCTACGTTCCCTACCTCGGGGTCAGTCTCTTCGCCGGCGTATGGCTCGACCGGAAACCGAAGCGCGCCATCATCGTGTTCTGCGACCTGGCCCGCGCACTGCTTCTCCTCGCCATCCCGGTGGCCTGGGGGCTCGACATCCTGAGCGTGCCGACGCTGCTGGTCGTGGCGCTGCTCGTCGGGTCCTTCAGCGTCGTCGCCGACGTGGGCAGCGCGTCGATCCTGCCCGCGCTCGTCGAGCGGGACGATCTGATCGAGGGCAACAGCAAGCTGGAGCTGAGCGCTTCCTCGGCGAGCATCGCCGGCAGCGCGCTCGGCGGCGGTATCTTCCAGCTGCTCGCCGGGCCGGTCTCGATGATGATCAATACCGTGCTCTTCGCCCTGTCGGCGTTCTTCACGGCACTGATCCGGGGTGAGCGGAAAGCCGGTGCGGACGGCGAGGGTGGCGAGACCGGTGCGGCCGGTGCGGATGGCGAGGGCGGCGAGGCGGGGGAGGCGGCCGGGGCGCCGGGGCAGACCCTTTGGCGCGACATGGCCGACGGCGTCGCGTTCGTCACCGGCCATGCCACGGTGCGGACCCTGGTCCTGACCACACTCGTCATCAACTTCTTCATGGCGATCGCCGAGCCCGTCGCGCTTGTCTTCGTCACCCGTACCCTCGACATTCCGCCGTTCAGCGTGGGCCTCATCCTGGCCGCGTCGGGGGCCGGAGCACTCGTCGGCGCGGTGCTCGCGGCACCGATGAGCCGGGTGCTGCCGCTCGGCCGGCTGCTCGTCGTCACGGCCGCCCTGACCGGCGTCGCCTCCCTGCTGACACCGCTGGCCACCCTGGTCCCCGCCGCCCCGGCGGTGGTGCTGATGGTCGCGATGTACACGCTCGACGCGGCGATGATCGTCGTCTACAACATCAACCAGCGCAGCTACCGCGCGGCCATCACACCCGACGCGATGCAGGGCCGGATGAACGCGACGAACCGCATGGTCGTCATGGGTGTCATGCCCGTCGGCGCCATCCTCGGCGGACTGCTCGGCACCGCCGTCGGCACCCTGCCCGCGCTGATCCTCGCCTCCCTGGGCACGCTGATCGCGCCCCTGATCCTCGTGTGCACCCACGTCCGCACCGTCGAGCGCGTCCCGGAGCAGATCGGGGCGGACGGCGGAACGGAGACCCGGGCAGAGGTAGAGGTAGAGGCAGAGGCGGCGGCCGGGGCGACAACCGGAACGGAGCCCACGTCATGAGCGAGCGGTTGAGCGGCCGGGTCACCGAGGATCCGAGCGCCCTGGTCAGGGAACTGGTCCTCGATCCGCAGTTCCGCTACGAGGCCGAGCATCTGCTGCCCTGGTACCTCGCGATCGAGAAGGCCCTCGTGGCCGAGTACCTGCGCATGGAGCTGATCGGGGAGCGGGAGGCGCGCACCCTCGGTCGCCTCCTGGACGGGGTGACACCCGAGGTCGTCGAGGAGAAGCGGTCGCAAAGCCTCTCCGACATAGCCCTGGCGATCGAGCGCGGCGTCACGGAACGCCTCACCGAGCCCGTCCCCGTGTGGCACGCCGACCGCAGCCGCAACGACCTTCAGGCATGCGCCCAGTTGATGTCCGCCAAACGGCGGCTCCAGGAGACGGCGGGGGAACTGCACCGTCTCGCGGACGCGGCCCGGCGGCTCGCCGGCCGGACCGCCGACGTACTGATGCCGGGCTATACGCACTTCCAGTCCGCCCAGATCATCAGTGCGGGCCACTACTTCGCCGCCCTCGGCGACCGGCTGCTGCGCCGCTCCCGGCGTCTGCTCCAGACGTACGACCTGATCGACGCCTGTCCGCTGGGCGCCGGAGCCATGTCGGGACAGGAGCTGCCCTGGGACCGCGACCGGCTGGCCGGACTCCTCGGCTTCGACCGCGCCGAGCCGCTGGCGCTCAACGCGGTCGCCTCCCGGGAGTGGGCCGCCGAGGTCACCGCCGAACTCGGGCTGCTCGGCGGCACCTTGAGTCGGTTCTGTACCGACCTGCTGATGTGGGCCGGCAGCGAGCACGGATTCCTCGATCTGCCGGACGCGCTCTCCGGGATCTCCGCGGCCATGCCGCAGAAGAAGAACTTCCCGATCCTGGAACGCATCCGAGGCAAGACCGCCCATCTGGCCGCCTTCCATGTCGATGTGACGCTCGGTCAGCGCAATACGCCGTACAGCAATCTCGTGGAGGTGTCGAAGGAGGCCGGCACCCATGTCGCCGCCGCCTTCGACACCTGCCGGGACGTACTGCGGCTGCTCACGGTGGTCCTGGAGGGCCTCGTCCTGCGCGAGGACCGGCTTCTCGAAGCCTGCGAACAGGAGTACTTCGGTGGGTTCGCCCTGGCCAACCGGCTGACCCTGCGCCACGGCGTCCCCTGGCGCACGGCACAGGTCGTCGCCGGCGGCTACGTCCTCGCGGGAGTACGTGCCGGACGGACGCCCAAGGACACGGCGCCGGACGTCCTCGTGGCCCTGGCCGCCGAGCACGGGCACACCGTCGAGGACGCCGCCGGACTGCTCGCCGACGCGTTCGACGTACGGCGCGCGCTGCCCCGGATGCGGTCCGCCGGATCCGCTGCCCCCGACGAGGTGCGCGCCGCGCTGGCCGTACAGAAGCGGGAGGGGAAGGGGCTGGCCGCTGCCTGGGAGCGGCGCGCGGCGGTCGTACGGCAGGCGCTGGACGGCACGGACCGCGCACTCGGTGCGGGAGCCGGCACGACATGAACGCACGCGGGGGAGCACAGTGGATCAGAGGATGGTACGCGTCCCTGCGCCCAGGGCCCGGCCGGCGGCGACCGCCGGCACACCGGGCCCCTGGGCGGTCGGCGGCGGCTCGGCCCCGGGGACCTTCGGTGAACTCCTGCAGGGCGTCCTCCCGGACGGGCGGCACTTCCTGGTGACGCTGCCCATCACCACGGGTTCCACCGCGACCTTCCGCTACGCGGACGACGCCGCCGGCATCACGGTGCACGCCCCGCGCAAGAGCAAGTCGGCACAGGTCGCCGCACTGGCCCTCGAAGCGCTCGGACGGCCGGGCGGCGGCGAACTGACGCTCGCCGGCGAACTGCCCGAGGGCAAGGGCCTGGCCAGTTCCTCCGCCGACCTGGTCGCCACGGTCCGAGCCGTCGCCGACGCCTTCGGAATCGTCCTGCCGGCCACCGCCGTCGAATCCCTGTTACGTGAGGTGGAGCCCTCCGACGGAGTCATGTACGACGAGATCGTCGCCTTCCTGCACCGTGAGGTACGCCTGCACAGCCGCCTCGGCCGGCTGCCCCCGCTCGTGGTCGTCGGCTACGACGAGGGCGGCCAGGTCGACACCGTCGCCTACAACCGCCGCCCCACCCCGGTCGACACCCGGGCCCGCGCCGAATACGCCTTCCTGCTCGACCGGTTGACCGCCGCAGTCGTCGCCGGAGACCTCCGAACGGCCGGCGCCGTCGCGACGCGCAGCGCCGTGCTGCACGCCCGGCAACGCCCCCGCGCCGCACTCGCGCCGCTCCTCGCGGCCCGCGCCGAGACCGACGCGCTCGGCGTCGTCGCCGCACACAGCGGAACCGTCCTCGGCGTCCTCCTCGCCGCCGACGACCCCGAACTCGACCGCAAGATTGCCTGCTTGCAAGCCCGGCACGCCACGCTCGGCGGGCCCTCGGCCCTCTACCACCACGCGCCCGGCCCGGCCGCGCCGCGCGACGCCAACGAGGGGAACGGCGATGTTCTTTGACTCCCTGCACGACTCCATCGGAGCGACACCCCTGGTCCGGCTCCGGCTCGACGCGGCCGAAGGCGTCGAGGTCTGCGCCAAGTTGGAGATGCACAACCCCTTCGCGATGAAGGACCGGGTGGCCCGGCACATGCTCCTGGAGGCCCGCCGCCTCGGCTCACTGAAGCCCGGGGCCCCGGTGATCGAGAGCTCCTCGGGCACGATGGCCCTCGGCATCGCCCTGGTCGGCCGCTCCCTCGGACACCCGGTGCACATCGTCACCGACCCGCGGATCGACCCCCTCACCCTCGCCAAACTGCGCGCCCTCGGCTGCGAGGTCCACGTCGTCGCGCGGATGTCCAGCCACGGCTGGCAGAGCGCGCGCCTCGAACGCCTGGAGCGGCTGCGCGCCGCGCTGCCCGGCGCCTACTGGCCGAGGCAGTACAGCAACCCGGACAACCCCGGGGCCTACCGGGCGCTCGCCCGAGAGCTCGTCGCCGACCTCGGCGGCGTCGACGTCCTCGTCGGCTCCGTGGGCAGCGGCGGATCGCTGTGCGGCACCACCCGGGCCCTGCGTCGCCTCAGCCCGGACCTGTACGTCGTCGGCGTGGACTGCGTCGGCAGCGCCCTGTTCGGCCAGCCCGACCGGCCGGAGCGGTTGCAGAGCGGCCTCGGCAACAGCCTCCAGCCGGACAATCTCGATCTCTCGGTCCTGGACGAAGTGCACTGGCTCAACGACCACGAGGCCTTCGCGGCCACCCGTGAACTCGCCCGCGAGCAGCAGATCTTCGCGGGCAACACCTCGGGCTCCGTGTACCAGGTGCTGCGCCACCTGGCCCGCACCGTCGAGCCCGGCCGCCGCGTCGTGGGCATCTTCCCGGACCGGGGCGACCGCTACTTCGACACCGTCCACAGCCCCGCGCACTGGGAGCGGCACCGGCTCACGGAGCTGGAGCGCGCCGAGCGGCCGCGCGAGGTCGGCTACGGCACCGAGGTGCGCTCCTGGGCCTACGCCTCCCTCCGGGAGGTCCGCCCGGTGCGCCGGAAGCTGCTCTTCGTCGAGTCCAACACGACCGGCACGGGCATGCAGGCCCTGTGCCTCGCCCGCGAACTGGGCTTCGAGCCGGTCCTCCTCACCGACGACGCCACCCGCTACCCCGGCCTCGACGACACGGGCGCCGAAGTGATCGTCTGCGACACCGCCTCGCTGCCCGCGCTGCGGGCCGCCGTGCAGGAGCGCTTCCGGGCGCCGGACCTCGCCGGTGTCACCACGACCAGCGACTTCTACGGGCCCGCGGTGGCCGAACTCTCCACCTGGCTGGGCCTGCCCGGCAACCCGGCCGAGGCCATGCGCACCTGCCGGGACAAGGCGAGGCTGCGCGAGACCCTGGCCCGGGCCGGGGTGCGCCAGCCCCGGTTCGCGGTGGTGCGCGACGCCGAGGCCGGGGTGACCGCCGCGGCCAAGATCGGTCTGCCGTGCGTCGTGAAACCCTCCGACGACTCCGGCTCCACCGACGTGCTGCGCTGCACCGGCCCGGACCAGGTCGGCGCGCACGTCGCCCGGATCCTCTCCCGTACCGTCAACGGCCGCGGACTGCCGACGGCCGGCACGGCCCTGGTCGAGGAGTTCGCCGACGGACCCGAGTACAGCGTCGAGATGTTCGGCGTGGAGGGCCACCACCACCTGGTCGGCATCACCGCCAAGACGGTCACGGGCACCCCGTACTTCGTCGAGCGCCAGCATCTCTTCCCCGCGCCGCTGCCCGGGCCCGTGGCCGAGGAGCTGACACGCATCGTGCGGGCGGCGCTGTCGGCCGCCGGTGTGCTCTCCGGCCCCACGCACACGGAGGTCAGACTGGTCGAGGACGGCCCCGTGATCATCGAGATCAACCCCCGGCTCGCCGGCGGCATGATCCCGGAGGTGATCCGTCTGGCCACCGGAACGGCGCTGCTGGAACAGCAAGTCCGGGCCGCGACCGGCGAACCACCCGTGTTGGAGCGGGAGTTCACCCGACAGGGCGGCATCCGCTTCCTGATGGCCGAACGGGCCGGCCGGCTCGCCGCCGTGGAGGGTGTCGACCGGGCGGCCGAGGTTGCCGGAGTGGACCGCGTGACGGTGACCGTACGGCCCGGTGCCGACGTACGCCCCGCCGAGGACGCCTACGGCCGGCTCGGCTACATCATCGCGACGGCCGAGCGGCCCGACGAGGTCGAACGGATCCTCGACGCCGCCGAACGGGAGATCCGCTTCGCGTACGAGGACCACGAGCGGTGACGGCGCGCATGGTGCCCCGTAGGGCGCACCGCACCGGGCCGGGATCACGGCGCTCCGGGACCGCCGGGACCGTCGGGGCCTCCGGGGCCTGGACCTTCGGGACCTGGACCTCCGGGGCCGTCGGGATCGCCGCCATCGCCGGCCGCCCGGCCGTGCCCGATCCGCGCACGCCCTTGCGGGCTGAAAGGACATCCAGGTGACGGCTCCGGAACTGTCGGCGTTGCAACGCCGCCTGAACATCGCCGAGTCCCGCCCGGGCGAGGACTGGCTGATCCTCGTCGAGAACGTCCCCGAGTGGCCCGAGGGGTCCGGAGAGCCCGGGGGGCCCGAGCGGGCCGCCCGCCCGGCCACCGGGGTGCCGCAGGCCGCCCACGCCGGCGCCCCCTTCTCCTACGCTCCCTCGCAGGGCCACCCACGACTGACGGAAGCGCTGGTCAAGCGGGAGTGCGAGGTCTCCGCGAGCCGCCTCGTCGACGCGTCGAACATCCTGGTCACCGCGGGCGGCATGCACGCGATCGGCCTGGTGCTGCGCGACCTCGCGGCCTGCGGCTACCGCAAGGCCGTACACGCCACCCCTGTCTTCTGTGGTGTCCGCGACAGCATGCGGGCCGCCGGAATCCGCTCCAAGGCCCTTCCGCTGCACGGCACTTCGGACGATCTCGCGCCACTGCTCGCCGAGTGCGACGAGCCGGTCGTCGTCTATGTCAACCTGCCGCACAACCCGACCGGCGAGGTACTGCGGCCCGATTACCTGGACGTGCTGCGCGAACTCGCCGCGCGGCCGGGTGTCCATGTCCTGTACGACGCCGTGTACGACTCCTTCGACTTCCGCCCCGACCGCTGCCCCACCCCGGTGGACCTGGCCGTCCGGGAACCCGGCTGCACGATCGTCAACTCGGTGTCGAAGAACTACGGGCGCCCCGGCGACCGGATCGGCTGGATCGTCGCGGCCACCGAGACCATCGACCGGCTCGTGCCCCGCCTGGAATGGGAGGCCGTGGCCGTCAACGGACGCGCCCAGCTCGACGCCGTGGCCGCGATCGAGCGCGGCAACACCGAACTGGTCGAAGGGGTCCGGGCGGGCCGGGCCGCGTATCTCGCCCACGCCGACAGGCTGAGGGCCCCGCAGGCCCTGCCGCCCGGCGGCACCCAGCTCTGGCTCGACCTGAAGGTCCCCGACATCGAACGCTTCGCCGACTTCGCCCTGGACCGGCACCACCTGGTCCTGACCACCTCCTCCAACTACGCCCCGGTGTCCCCCGGCCGTATCCGCTTCCCCACGGGCATACCGGCCGAGCGGATGCGGCGCGGTCTGACGGCGCTCCACGAGGCGCTGGAGGACTGGGGCACACGGGAAAGGGAAGGAGTGGGCGGCCATGACGGCAGCCGTTGACGATCGGGACGGCCCCGGCGGCGGTGCGGAGCGGTACTGGCGAGGTGTCTTCGCGGGTGTCGACACCCTGGAGCGGGTGTTCCCGACCCGGCCACCGTCCGGGTCCACCGGCGTGCCGGGCCCGCGTACCTCGTACGGGCTGACCGTCGGCGCCGACCGGACCACCCGGCTCACGGCCGCCGCGCGACGATGGGACATCGGCCTGGACACCCTGGTCGGCGGCGCCTGGAGCGCGGTGCTCGCCCTGCGGTCCGGGCGCACGGACGTGGTCTACGGCCATGCCGCCGCAGGCGCCGGAGTGGTGCCGTCGCGGGTACGGATCGACGGCGGGCGCGCGGTCTCCGGCTGGCTGCGCGACATCGCGGCCCAGCGGCGGGAAGCGTCGGCGCACCCTGGCGTCGAGCCGGATGACATCCGGCGCTGGATCGTCGGCGACAACGGAGACGAACTGTTCGACAGCACCGTCGACTTCGGTACCGATGACGATTCCGGTGCCGGGCCCGGTGGTGTGGTGCTGCGCGTCGAGGCGGCCGAGGTCGGGGCCGGCGCCGCACTGCGCCTCGCCCTGGACACGGCACCGGAGGCCCTGTCCCCGGACGAGGCCGAGACCGTACTCGCCTGCCTGGAACGGGCGTTGACCCGGCTCGCGGCCGAACAGGAGCCACTGGTCGGCGATCTGATCGCCGCCGCGAGCGGCCTAGTTCCTTTCGCGGCGACCCTCGGCACGCACCCCGGGAAGCCCTCGGACGCGCTGATGTCCTCGGGCACCCGTGACGCCCTGCTGGCCGGACTGTGCCGAGGGGGCGAGACCGAGGCCGAGGAATTCGTCTCCGTCCAGGAGATGTTCGCGTCGGTGGTCCGCCAATGGCCCGGCGCCGTCGCCGTCGAAGCCCCGGACGGCGAGCTGACCTTCGCCGCCCTGGACGCGCGGGCCCGCTCCCTCGCGGCCCGGCTGCGCGCGCACGGCGCGGGCGCCGAGACCATCGTGGCCGTCGTGTGCGGGCGGACCGGCGACCTGATGACGGCCGTCCTCGGGATCTGGGCGGCGGGCGCCGCCTTCCTCCTGATCGACCCCGACGAGCCCGTGCCACGGACGGCCGAGAAGTTCGCCCTGGCCGGGGTGCGCCTGGTCGTCGCCGACGCCCCGCACACCGGTATCGCCGAGCGCCTCGGCCCACCCGTCCTCCCGGTGACCGGGGACGCGCCGGGCGAGCCCGCACAGGCGGAGTCCGCGCCGGCGGAGCCCGTACCGTACCGGCGTCCGCTGCCCGGACAACTGGCCTACGCGGTCTTCACCTCGGGCTCCACGGGCAACCCCAAGGGCGTCCTCATCGACCACCGGGGCCTGGCCGAACACATCCGCACCCAACTGGCCCCCGTCTACCGGCGGGTGAGCCCCGACGGCACGGGGCTGCGGGTGGGCGGGGCCGCGCCGGTCACCTTCGACTCGTTCATCGACCAGTTCCTGCCCACGGTCGCCCTCGGCCACCGGCTCGTGCTCTTCGACGAGACGCAGCGCCGCGACCCGGGCAGCTTCCTGTTCCGGCCCCCCGGAACCGAACTCGACGTCGTGGACTGCGCGCCGTCCCAACTGTCCCTCCTCGTCGAATTCGGCCTGCTCCACACGCCGGTGAGGCTCGTGGTCTTCGGCGGGGAGAAACCCGGCCAGGAGCTGTGGCGGGCCCTGCGCGCCTCCGGGGTGAGCACCCTCAGCGTCTACGGCGCCACCGAGTGCTCCATCGGCTCGGTCGAGGCGGACGTCCACCGGGACGAGCGGGTGTGCCTGGGCCGTCCCGCCGGGTCCGGCACGGTGTACGTCCTCTCGCCGGACCGCCGGCTGCTGGCACCCGGTCTGACGGGGGAGATCCATCTGGGCGGGCCGGGCGTCGGACGCGGCTACGCAGGCGACCCCGCGCACACGGCCCGGGCCTTCCTGCCCGACCCGTTCGCCGGGGTGCCCGGGGCGCGGATGTACCGCACGGGCGACCTCGGCCGGATCGCGCCGGACGGCCGCCTGGTCTTCCTCGGCCGGGTGGACGACCAGCTGAAGATCAACGGCTATCGGATCGAACCCGCCGAGATCGAGGCCGCCTTGGACACGGTGTCCGGGGTACGGCGCTCCGCCGTGCTCCCGGTCCGCACGGTGGGCGCGGACCGGCTCGTCGGCTTCGTCGAGTGCGCGGCGGGCTTCGACGCGGAGCGCGCCCGGAAGGAACTCGCCACCCGGCTGCCCTCGTACATGGTGCCCAGACGGCTGGTGCCGATGGACGCCCTGCCGCTGACACGCAACGGGAAGGTCGACCGCAAACGGCTCGCCGAGTCGGGGGACGGCATACAGGCAGTCGGTGAGTGAACGCCCCGGTGCCCGACCCGTCCTCCCCGTCCTCTGATTCCTCCCCGTCCTCCCCGTCCTCCGAGTCCTGCGAGCCTTCGATGGAGTGGATCCGCATGAGTGAACTGATCAACCGGCTGGGCGAGACGGAGAGCCCGGTCGTGCTCGATGCCGGCATCGGCCCCGCCGAGCTGCACACGCGTCTGACCCGGCTGCGCTCGGTGCCGCTGACCTTCACCGGCACCCGGGGCGGCACCGTGCTCGACATCGCCGTCGACGCGGACCGCACCGCCTTGGACACCGCCGACTTCGCGGCGGGCACGGGCCGGCTGCACATCGAGGGCACCCTGACGCTCGATCGCGTCCCCGCACGCTGCGTGGCGGACGTCGACCTGGCCACGCGGACGGGGACCGGGCGCCTCCGGGCGGTGTGACACCCCCGGGCGGCGGCGTCCGCGTCCGCGTACGTCCGGCGCGGGGCACATGGGGCAGGGCACACGGCGCAGGCCACGGGCACAGCGAGCACATCGACAAGCACCGGGACCGACAGGAGATGGTGTGAGCAGCACGACCGCCGACGCCGTACGGGCGCGGATGACGACCCTCTTCCGGGAGGTCCTCGGCAGGCCGGAACTGGACGCCGACGCCGACTTCTTCGAGCACGGCGACTCCCTGTTCGCCGCGCGCCTCATCATGCGGGTACGCGTCGAGTTCGGCCGGAACGTCCCGCTGCCCTGGCTGTACGAGGGCCGGACCGCGACCGCGCTCGCCGCGCGTATCACCGAAGCCGGTGACGAGCCGTCGCGGGCGGCCGGACCCCGGCCCATCCCGCCGGCCGAGCCGGGGCGCCCCGTCCGGCTCTCCCACGCCCAGGAACGCCTCTGGTTCCTGCACCAGCTCGACCCGGACGACCCCGCGTACAACGAACCGCTCGTCTACCGCGTCCGGGGACCGCTCGACACCGAGGCGCTGCGGACGGCCGTACAGGCGGTCGCCGACCGCCACGACGCGCTGCGCACGGCATTCGTCCCGGACGGCGACGATCCCGTGCTCGTCGTCCGCGACCACCTCGAAATCCCCCTGGACGTACGGGACATCAGTGCGGCCTACGAGCGGGGCGGCCACGCGTGGCTGCGCGACTTCCTGCGCGCCGAGATCCGGGTCCCCTTCGATCTGACCGCCGACCCCCTGGTGCGCGCCCACGCCTTCCGCACCGGCGACGACTCCTGGGCCCTGCTCTTCACCCTGCACCACATCGTCACCGACGGCTGGTCCCACGGCCTCTTCCTCGGCGAGGTGAGCGACGGCTACCGGCGGGCGCTCGGTGCCACCGGTGCGCCGGACGCCGCCCCCCTGAAGGTCCGATTCGCCGACTACGCCCAGTGGGAGCGGCGCGCCGCCGCCGAGGAGTCGGCGAGCGGGCCACGGTTCTGGGAGGAGGAGCTGCGCGGCGTGCCGCTCGCGCCCGCGCTGCGCACCGACACCCCGCGCGGCAGCGGCACCCGCACGCTCGGCAACGCCCTCCTCGGCGAGATCGACGCCACCGACACCGCCCGGATCGCCGAAGTGGCGCGCGCGTGCGGGGTCTCCACGTACTCCCTCACGCTGGCCGTCTTCACCCTGCTGATGCACCGCTGGACGGGCGAGACCGACCTCGTGGTGGGCACCCCCGTGGCCAACCGCCGCCACCCCGATGTGGAACACGTGATCGGCTTCTTCGTCAACACCCTGCCGATCCGCTCCACTTACGACGGGCGGGAGACGTTCGCCTCCTACGCGGCGCGCGTCGAGGCGACCGTGCGCCGGGCCGTCGAGCACGAGCAGGTGCCCTTCGACCGCATCGTGAACGCGCTGGGCGGCGGCGGCCGGACGGGTCACCAGCCGCTGGCACAGGTGGTGTTCGCGTTCCAGAACGACTTCGACCGCAGGCTCGCCCTGGAGGGCCTGGACGTCGCCTTCTTCCCCGTGCCCAACGGGTCCGCGCGGTTCGAGGCGACCCTGTTCATGGCCCGGGCGCCCGGCGGCGTCCTCGAATGCGAACTCGAGTACAACACCGACCTGTTCACGGCGGACACGGCGCAGCGGTTCTTCACCGTCTACCGCACCCTCCTGGACGGCGTGCTCGACGACCCGGGGCGGATGCTCGCCGCGTACGGCATGGTGGGACCGGACGAGCGGCTCCGGCTGGACGGCTGGAACGCCACCGACCGGCCCTTCCCCGACGGCCGCTGCCTGCACGAGCTCATCGAGGAGAGAGCGGCCTCCTGCCCGGACGCCGTGGCCGTCGTCCACGGCCACGAGCACCTGACCTACCGCGCGCTGGACGCCTGGGCGAACCAGGTGGCCCGTCGTCTGCGGGCCGCCGGGGCGGGCGCCGACCGGGTCGTGGGCATCTGCATGGACCGCTCGGCCGAGATGGTCGCCGGACTCCTCGGCATCCTCAAGGCCGGTGCCGCCTACCTTCCCCTCGACCCCGAGGCGCCGCAGGGCCGGCTCGACACCCTCGTCGAGGACGCCCGTTCCCGCTGGTGCCTGACCCTCGAACGGCACCGCGAGTGCGCGCCCCGGGTCCCGTACACCGTCTTCCTGGACACGGACCGGGAGGCGATCGCGGCGTACGACACGACTCCTCCCGAAACCCCCGTCCACCCCGACGACCTGGTGTCCGTCTACTACACCTCCGGCTCGACCGGCCGCCCCAAGGGGGTGGCCAACACCCACCGCGGCTGGGTCAACCGGATGGCGTCCATGCAACGGCTGCACGGACTGCGCCCCGGCGAGACCGTGCTGCACAAGACCACCCTGAGCTTCGACGACGCGGCGCTCGAACTCTTCTGGCCGCTGACGACGGGCGGCCGGATCGCCCTGATCGACCCCGGGCTGCACCGCGACCCCCGGGAGATCCTCGACGCCGCCGTCCGCAGCCGCACCGTCCATCTCCAGGTCGTCCCCAGTATGCTGGCGATGATCGTCGACCATGTCGACCCCGATCTACGGGAGTTGCTGAGCGCGCTGCGGACCACCGTGTCGAGCGGCGAAGCACTCCCGGGCGAGCTGGTGCGCCGCCACCACGAGGTCCTGCCGGGCGCCCTGCACAACACCTGGGGCGCCACGGAGGTGTCCATCGACTCCACCACGCACACCTGTACGGCCGCCGACGTCGACACGGCCGGCGCGGTCAGCGTGGGCCTGCCCTTCGACAACAACCGGATCCATGTGCTCGACGCACTCCACCGGGACGTGCCCGTGGGCGTCGTCGGCGACCTCCACATCAGCGGGGTCGGGCTCGCCCGGGGCTACCTCGGCGACCCGGCGAGGACGGCGACGGCGTTCCTGCCGAGCCCCTACGTGCCCGGTGCGCGCATGTACCGTACGGGCGACCGGGGTTACCGCCGTCCGGACGGCACCCTGATGTTCGTCGGGCGCTCCGACCACCAGGTCAAGATCCGCGGCATGCGCGTCGAACTCGGCGAGATCGAGGCCGTGCTGGCCCGCCACCCCGGGGTCAAGGAAGCCCTCACCGTCGTCCAGGAGACGGCCTCGGGGCTCAAGCGGCTCGTGGCGTACGCGGTGCCCGACGGCGCCGGGGCCGGCCTGACCGCCGAAGCGGCCCGCAGGCATGTCGCCGCGTATCTGCCGGGTTACATGGTGCCGTCGTTCGTCCTGCTCCTCGACGCCTTCCCGCTCACCCCGAACGGCAAGGTGGACCGGAGGGCGCTGCCGGAGCCGGACCGCATGCGGGACTACGCCGAACTGGACTTCGTGGCGCCCGAGGGGCCCGTCCAGGAAAGTCTCGCCGGGATCTGGGCCGACCTCCTCGGCGTCGAGAAGGTCGGTGTGCTCGACAACTTCTTCGCCCTCGGCGGTCATTCGCTCGTCGCCACCCGCCTCGTCTCCCGGGTCCGGCAGGCCTTCGGGGTCGAACTGCGGCTCCAGGACGTCTTCGGCAAGCCCACGATCACCGCCCTGGGGGAGGAGGTGGAACGGCTGCTGGCCGAACGCGTCGACAGCATGACCGAGGAGGAGGTCCGGGAGCTGTTGGAGCGATTGGGCGGCTGAGGCCGCTTGTTCGCGACTCCCGAACGCCTGCCGGTGCCCGCCGCACCCGCTCTTTCCAGAACACGGCATCGGCTCCCGCGCGGGACCCGATGCGCGGCAGAGAGGAAACCCCGCCATGTCCCACCCGTTCGACGACGCCGACGGCATGTTCCACGTCCTCGTGAACTCCGAAGGGCAGCACTCCCTGTGGCCGGCCCTCGCCGCGATCCCCGACGGCTGGGAATCGGTCCACGGCGAGGCGGACCGGGAGGCGTGCCTGCGGTACGTCGAGGAGTCCTGGACCGACATGCGGCCGCGCTCGCTCGTCGAGGCGACGGACGGCGCCGCGCGGTGAACCCGGGCCCCGCCGTCGCCGAGCGCGGCCGGGTCCGCACCGGTCGTCGTGATCGAGAGAAGAAGAGGAACTCCCGTTGAACGCAAGCCAGTCGGAAGCCGAGTCCGCGATCCCACGGGGTGATCCCGTGGCGGGCGAGGAGTTCTACGTCTTTCCCGCCTCGCGGGCCCAGCAGCGCATGTACTTCCTCCAGGAGCTGGCGGGTGACGCATCCACCTATCACGTTCCCCTCTTCTACGCGCTGACCGGCACGGTCGACGAGCGGGCGCTGCGGGAGGCCGCCCAAGGGCTGGTGGACCGGCACGAGACGCTGCGTACCCGGTTCGCCGTACGCGACGGCCGGCTGCTCCAACTGATCAGCCCATCAGCCCGGTTGGAGTGGCGGGTCGACCGCCTGGCGGACTTGGCGGACTTGGCCGGCCCGACAGCCCATGCAGCCCCGGCAGGCGGCCCGGCCGGTGACGACGAGGCCGTCGAACGGTGGCTGCGCCGCGAGTGCGACCGGCCGTTCGACCTGTGCGCCGGGCCGCTGTTCCGGGTGGCGCTGCTGCGCAGATCGCCCACCTCGGCGGTGCTGATGATCAACGCGCACCACATCGTCACCGACGGTTGGTCCACCGGCATCCTCCTCGGCGAGCTGTCCCGGGGGTACGCGAGCCGCGTCGCGGGCGAGCCGGACCTCCAGGAGCCGCCGGAGGTGCAGTACGCGGACTACTCCGGCTGGCAGGACGAGTGGCTGGACAGCGCGGCGGCGCACCGCCAGGAGCGGTACTGGCGGGAGCGGCTCGCCGGCGGACCGCCGCTCCTGGAACTGCCCACCCCCCGGCCGTCGCGCCGGGACGCGCCCTCGCCGGGCACCGCGGGCAGCCATGTGTTCCGGCCGCCCCCGCGGGCCGTGGAGGCGCTGCGCGCCCTGTGCGCGGCCTCCGGCGGCACCCTCTTCATGGGGCTCCTCGCCGCCTTCAAGGTGCTCCTCAGCCGCTACACCGGGCTCGACGACCTCCTCGTCGGCACCCCGCTCGCCGGCCGCAACCGCGCCGAGTTCGAGAAGACGGCCGGCCTGTTCGTCAACACCACGGTCTTCCGCACGGACCTCTCGGGGGACCCGACCTTCCGCGCCTGTCTGGCGCAGGTCCGCGACCGGGTCCTGGAGGCCCAGGACCACCAGGATCTGCCGTTCGAACGGCTCGTGGAGCTGGCCGGTCCCGGCCCCGGTCCCGAAACCGGACGTGCCGCGCCGGCCCCGCCGCTGTTCCAGGTGATGTTCGGCATGAACCGCGCGGACGACCTGTCCTGGAGCCTGCCGGGCATCGGTGTGGAGTGGCTGCCCGTCGCCCTGTCACGGGCCAAGTTCGCCCTGCTGCTCGACGCGACGGAGACCCCGGACGGGGTGGAATGCTCCTTCGAGTACCGCGCCGACGTGTTCGGGGCGGAGACCGTACGGCTGCTGGCCGAGCACTACGGTGTCCTCCTGGAGAGCATCGCGGCCGACCCGGACCGGCCCGTCTCGGCGCTGCGGGTGCTCACCGATGCCGAACTCGCCCGGCGGGCTCCAACCGGTCCGTCGCCGGACGCCGGTCCATTCCCAGAGGCCGACGCGGCGCCGGAACCGGAGCCGGAACCAGAGCTGTGCCACCAGCGGTTCGCCCGATGGGCCGCGCGCACCCCGGACGCGATCGCGGTGACCGACGGCGATACTCGCCTCACGTACGCCGAACTCGACGTACGGGCCAACCGGTTGGCGCATCACCTCGCGGACATCGGCGTCGGCCCCGGCCACCTGGTGGGCCTGAGCACACACCGCACCGCCGACCTGATCGTGGCCGTCCTGGGCATCCTCAAGGCCGGCGGATGCTACGTCCCCTTCGACCCCGCCTACCCCGCCGACCGGCTCCGCTTCATGGCCGGGGACTCCGGGGTGACCACCCTCCTGACCGGTGCGGGCGTGCCCCGCTGGTGGGCGGAGGGCGCCGGGCTCCGGGTCGTCGACCTGGCCGACGCCGCCGACGCCGCCGCGATCGCCGCCCGGCCGGGGACCGCCCCGGCCGCCCCGGTGAGCGGCGACGACCTGGCGTACGTCATCTACACCTC
The DNA here is from genome assembly GCF_040646255.1 of Streptomyces sp. NPDC046203. Taxonomy (NCBI): domain Bacteria; kingdom Bacillati; phylum Actinomycetota; class Actinomycetes; order Kitasatosporales; family Streptomycetaceae; genus Streptomyces; species Streptomyces sp. NPDC046203. The sequence continues at coordinate 18,797 of NZ_JBEYZX010000018.1, forward strand.
GGGCTCGACGGGCCGCCCCAAGGGCACCCGTGTCCCGCACCGCAACATCGCCCGTCTCTTCACCGCCACCGACCCCTGGTTCGGCTTCGGGCCGGACGACGTGTGGACCCTGTTCCACTCCTACGCCTTCGACTTCTCCGTGTGGGAGCTCTGGGGCGCGCTGGCCCACGGCGGCCGGCTCGTCGTGGTGCCGTACGAGACGAGCCGGGACCCCGAGGCGTTCCACCGGCTGCTGCGCGCGGAGCGGGTGACCGTACTCAACCAGACGCCCTCCGCCTTCTACCCGCTCATGCGGGCCGACCGGGACGCGCCGCCCGGCTCGCTCGCCCTGCGGCTGGTCGTGTTCGGCGGCGAGCCCCTGGACCTGCCCGCGCTGCGGGACTGGTTCGACCGGCACGGCGACACCACGCCCCGGCTGGTCAACATGTACGGCATCACCGAGACGACCGTGCACGTCACCTACCGGCCGATCGCGCTGCGCGACCTGGACGAGGGGCGCGGCAGCGTCATCGGCCGGCCGCTGCCCGACCTGCGGCTGTACGTCCTGGACAGCCGGGGGCGGCCGGTGCCGACCGGTGTGCCGGGCGAGTTGTACGTCGGCGGTGCCGGGCTCGCCGACGGCTATCTGAACCGCCCGGAGCTCACGGCGGAACGCTTCGTCCGACCGCCGTTCGCGGACCCGGACCCGGATCCGGGCCTGGGCGCGAGCGGGGGAGAGGGTACGAGCGTGGGCGGGCTCCTGTACCGCACCGGCGACCTCGTCCGCGTCCTTTACGACGGCGACCTGGAGTACTGCGGACGCCTCGACCGGCAGGTCAAACTGCGCGGCTTCCGGATCGAACTCGGGGACATCGAGGCTGCGTTGAGCGACCACCCCGACGTCGTCGACTCCATCGTCCTGCCGCACACCGACGCGGCGGGCCATCCGAGTCTGGCCGCCTACGCGGCCGCGCCCGGCACGCCCCCGGACGCCCACGCGCTGCGTACCCATCTCGCCGGCCTTCTGCCCGAGCACATGGTGCCCGCCTCCTACACCGTGCTGCCCGCCTTCCCGCTGACCGCCAACGGCAAGGTCGACCACGCGCGGCTGCCCGCCCCGCACACCGCCGGGATCCCGACCGAGGCATACGCCGCGCCCCGCACCGCCGTCGAGCGCGCCCTCGCCGAGGTGTGGGCCCGGGCCCTCGGCCGCCGTGCCGGGATCGACGACGGCTACTTCGCCCTCGGCGGTGACTCGATCCGCAGCATCCGACTGCTCGCCCTGGCCCGCGAGGAGGGCCTGGACTTCCGGCTCACCGACCTGATGACCCACCGGACGATCCGCCGCCTCGCCGAGGTCGTGGCCGTCCGTACCGCCCCCGGTGCCGAACCGGTGCCCCGGCGGAAGCCGTTCGCGCAGCTCGCCCCCGCCGACCGGGCCTTGCTGCCCGACGGCCTCGACGACGCCTACCCGGTGACACGGACCCAGCTCGGCATGCTGTTCCACAGCGACCTGTCCGCCGACGGTGCGGCCGTCTACCACAACATCTCGACCTACCGACTCCGCGCCCGCTGGGACCCCGAGGCGTGGAAGACGGCGGTGGCCGAGGTCGTCGCCCGGCACGAGGTGCTGCGGACCTCGTTCGATCTGCACTCCTTCTCCATCCCCGTCCAGTTGGTGCACAGCGATGTCGAACCACCCGTCACTTTCGAGGAGTTGACGGATCTCCCGCCTGGGGAGCGGGAGGCGGCGGTCGCGGCGCGAGCCGCCCGCGAACGGGACCTGCCCTTCGACTGGCGGCACGCCCCGCTGATCCGCTTCCACGTCCAGCGCCTCACCGAGGACACGCTCCAGCTGTTCGTCACCGAACACCACGCCGTCCTCGACGGATGGAGCGAACGCTCCCTCTTCGCCGAACTGTTGCTGCGCCACTCCGCCGCGCTCACCGGCGCCCCCGCCCCCGACACCGCACCGCTCGCCGCGCGCTTCGGCGACTTCGTGGCCCTGGAGACCGCGGCGGTCGCCGACGAGGAGACCGCCGCGTTCTGGACGGCGGAGCTGGCGGACGCCTCGCTCACCCCGCTCCCACGCCCGGTCCGGCCGACCCGGCCCGCCGGCCGTACCCTCCGCACCACCCGCCCGGACATGCGCTTCCATATCGCCCCGCTCGCCCCCGAGATGACCGCCGCCCTGCCCGGCCTCGCCGCCCGGCTCCGGGTGCCGCTGCGCTGCGTCCTGCTCGCCGCCCACCTCAGGGTGATGAGCCTGCTCGGCGGGTCCGACGACATCGTGACAGGCGTCGTCTACAACGGCCGAGGCGAGGAACGCGACGCCGACCGGACGCTCGGTCTCTTCCTCAACACCCTCCCGTTCCGAGCCCGTTTGGCCGACGGCACCTGGGCGGAGCTGATCGAGCGGACGGCCGCCCAGGACATCCGCGTCCAGCCGTACCGCCGCTTCCCGCTGCCGGAGATCATGCGGCGCACCGGAGGAACGGAACTCTTCGAGACCTTCTTCAACTACACCCGCTTCCCCGTGGAGGACACCCTCGCCGGCCGGTCCGACGTCGTCGTCCTGGAGGCCGAGGGCTCCGCGCCCACCCACTTCCCCTTCGGCGCCGAGTTCGCCACCGGCGGCAGCGAGGAGGACCTCACCCTCGGACTGCGCTACGACGCCACGCGGTTCGACGAGGAGCAGATCGCCGCGTTCCACGGCCACTACGCCGCCGTGCTCGCGGCTATGGCCGCCGATCCCGGGGCGCGCCACGAGGACGCGGACCTGCTGCCGGCCGCCGAGCATGAGCGGATCGCCGCCTGGAACGCCACCGGGCGGACGTACGACCGGCCGCACCTCCTGCATGCCCTGATCGCGGAGCAGGCGCGGCGGCGGCCCGACGCCCCGGCCGTCCGGTTCGGGGACGAGGAGCTGAGCTACCGGGCCCTGGACGAGCGGGCGGACCGGCTCGCCGGCGTGCTGCGCGCCCACGGGGTGACCCGGGGGAGCTTCGTCGGCCTCCATCTGGAGCGCTCGCTCGATCTGTCCGTAGCGCTCCTCGCGGTCCTCAAGGCCGGAGCCGCCTATGTGCCGCTGGATCCGGACCACCCCGACCTGCGCGTGCGGCGGATCGTGGCGGACGCCGGGATCGGGGTGGTCCTCGCCGAGGGGGCGGGCGCGGCCCGGTTCGCCGTCCTCCCGGGGGTCACGGTGGTACGTCCGGGGGCCGGGGCCGGGGACGGGGCCGGATCCGTCGCCGGGGAGGCGGCGCCCGGCGAGCCCGCAGAGCCCGCAGGGCCCGTGCAGCCCGGCGATCCGGGAGACCCCGCCTACATGATCTTCACCTCGGGGTCGACCGGGACGCCGAAGGGCGTGGTGGTCTCGCACCGGGCGATTCGCAACAGGCTGCTGTGGATGCAGGAGGAGTACGGGCTGCGCCCCGGCGAGCGGGTCCTGCACAAGACCCCGTACACCTTCGACGTCTCGGTGTGGGAGCTGTTCTGGCCCCTGCTCGCGGGCGCGACGCTGGTGCACGCCCGGCCCAGCGGGCACCGCGACCCCGCCTACCTCGCGCGGCTGCTCGCGGCCGAGCGGATCACCACCGTCCACTTCGTCCCGTCCATGCTCCAGGCGTTCGTGGAGGAGCCGCTGGCCCGCGCGTGCACCGGTCTGACCCGGGTCGTGTGCAGCGGCGAGGCGCTGTCGTACGACCTCCAGAGCCGGTTCTTCGCGGTGCTCGGCGCCGAGCTGCACAATCTGTACGGCCCCACCGAGGCGGCCGTCGACGCGACCGCGTGGCGGTGCCGGGACGACGGGCGCGGGATCGTGCCGATCGGCCGGCCCATCGCCAACATGGAAGCGCATGTGCTGGACCGGCGCGGGCACGCCGTCCCGGTCGGCGTCACCGGGGAACTGCACCTCGGCGGCGTCGGACTCGCCGACGGCTACCACGGCCGGCCCGATCTCACGGAACGGAGCTTCCACCGGCACACCGACCGGAACGGCGTCGAACGGCGCCTCTACCGCACCGGCGACCTCGCGCGCCGACTGCCCGACGGCACCCTCGAATACCGGGGCCGCGCCGACTCCCAGGTCAAGTTGCGCGGCTTCCGGATCGAACTCCAGGAGATCGAAGCGGTGTTGACCGGGCATCCGGCCGTCGCCGAGTGCGCGGTCGTGCTGCGCGACGATCGCCTGGTCGGGCATGTCGTCCCGGCGGCCGGTCACGCCTTCGACCCGGCGGACGTCCTCGCGTATCTGCGCGAGCGGCTGCCCACCCCTATGGTCCCCACGGCCTGGACACGGCTCGACGCCATGCCGCTCACCGGCAGCGGCAAGCTCGACCGCAAGGCGCTCCCCGCGCCCCCGGCGCCCGGAGCCGCGCGCGACGGCGATGCCCCGGCCCCGCCCTCGGACGCCTGCGAGGAACGGCTCCTCGGCCTCTGGCGGCGGCTCCTCGGCGTCGAACGGATCGGTGTCCACGACGACTTCTTCGCACTCGGCGGGCACTCCCTCCTGGCCGTGCGTCTCGTCGCGCTCGTCAATGCGGCGTTCGGCTGCTCGCTCGGTGTGGCGGCGGTGCTCGAACACCCCACGATCGCGGGCCAGGCGGCGCTGCTGCGGGAGCCTGGGTCGGCGGACGGAACGGCGGGTGGTCCGGCGGGTGGTCCGCTGGACGTCGTGACGCTGCGCGCGACAGGGCGGCACACGCCGCTGTTCCTCGTCCACCCCGTCGGCGGCGGCGTGACCTGCTACCGCGAGCTGGCCGCCGCGCTCGGCGACGAACAGCCGGTGTACGCGCTGCCCGCGCCCGGCCTCACCGGCGGACGCGAGACACCCGCCTTCGTCGCGGAGCTGGCCGAACAATGTGTGCGGACTCTGCGCGCCGTACGCCCCAAGGGGCCCTACGCCGTGGGCGGTTGGTCGTTCGGCGGGCTGGTCGCCCAAGAGGTCGCCTGCCGGCTCGCCGACGAGGGCGAGAACGTCATCCTGCTCGCGATGATCGACAGCGGCTTCCCCGAGCAAGGCGCGGAACCCGCCGAGTCCGCGCTCCTGCGGGAGTTCACCGAGGACGTGCTGCGCTCCGCCGGGCGGGACACCGGCCTTGCCGCACCGGCCGGTCTGGAAACGCTCCTCGCGGCGGGGGATGCGGGCGCGGTTCTCAGCGCGCTCGCCCGGCAGTCGGACGGCGCGGGACACGCGGACGGCGCCGAGGCGCAGACGGCCGAACTGGCCAGCCACTACGCCGTGTTCCGGACCAATCTACGGATGGCGGCGGCCCACCGGCCCCGGCCCTTCACCGGGCCGGCCAGGTTCTACCAGGGAACGGACGGGGCCCGCGCCCTGGCCGCCGACCGCTGGGCGCCCTGGCTGTCCGGGCCCACCGTCCGGTACGCGCTCGACGCCGACCACTACGCCCTGACACGCGCCCCGTACGTCGAGGCATTGGCTGCCGATCTCGGCGCCGCCCTCGCGGACGGAGACGACTCGTGACCCGCCGCACTCACGCCGTCCTCTCCTGACCCCGGCGACGACCGCCGCCGATGACCACGACCCGCCTCCCGACCCCGCCTTCCCGACCCCCGCCTCCCCGACGCCCGACCGCACGACCCGAACCAGCCCGCGCCGAAAGGTATGGAGACCCGTGATCGAGCTCCGCAGCGACACCTTCACCCTGCCGTCCCCCGACATGCTCCAGGCGATGGGCCGGGCGCGGCTCGGTGATGACGTGTACGGCGAGGACCCGACCGTCAACGAACTGGAGGACCGTGCTGCCGGGCTGCTCGGCAAGGAGGCCGCCTGCCTCATGCCCAGCGGCACCATGGGCAACCTCGCCTCGATCATGACGCACGCGCCCCGGGGCTCGAAGATCCTCGTCGGTGCCGAGAGCGACATCTACGTCTACGAGGCGGGCGGCGCCGCCGTCCTCGGCGGGGTGACGTACGAGCCGGTCGTCAACCGGCCCGACGGCCGGCTCGCCCTCGACGACCTCGCGGCGGGTTTCCCCGACGACCCGGAGGACCCGCAGTTCGCGCTGCCGTCGCTGATCTGTCTGGAGAACACCCAGAACCGCTGCGGTGGCGTGGTGCTGTCGATGGAGTACCAGCGCGAGGTGCGCGCCTTCGCCGACGCGCGCGGAGTCGCCGTCCACCTGGACGGCGCGCGGGTCTTCAACGCGGCCATCGCCCTCGGACGGCCCGTCGCCGAACTGGCGCGGTACGCGGACTCCGTCCAGTTCTGTCTGTCCAAGGGCCTTGCGGCGCCCATCGGTTCGATGGTCGCGGGCAGCGCGGAGTTCATCCGCGGGGTGCGCCGGGCCCGCAAGATGCTCGGCGGCGGCATGCGGCAGGCCGGACTGATCGCGGCCGCCGGGCTCGTCGCGCTCGACGGGGCCGGCCGGCTCGCCGAGGACCACGACAACGCCCAGCGGCTGGCCAAGGGCCTGGCAGGGCTCGACGGCATCGCCGTCGACCCGGGGGCCGTACGGACCAACATCGTGATGTTCCGGGTGACGGCCCCCGGCTTCACCTGGCAGACCTTCGCCGCCGCCGCGGGCCGTCACGGACTCGCGATCGCCGAGCTGGGTCACGGTCGGCTGCGCGCCGTCACCCACGCGGGGGTGACCGCCGCCGACATCGACGCGGCCGTGGCGATCGTCGGACGGGTCCTGTCCGAAGGCCCTCAAGGCCCCGAGCGTTCCGAAGGTCTCGAAGGCGTGGAGGGCTGAGATGCCGGAGTACGAGGCGACACCCGGCACGTCCGCGCTGCGCACCGCCCTGCTGCGAAGACTCCGCGACGGCACCCGCGACACCCGCGCCCCCTTCGCCCCCGAGACCATCCCGCGCGCGCCGCGCACCGGCCCGGTCCCGGCGTCGAGCGCGCAGAAACGCCTGTGGTTCCTTGACCAGTTGCACGGCGAGAACGCCGCCTACAACGTGGTGTTCGCCCTCCAGATCGACGGGCCGTTGCGCCTCGACGTCCTGCGCGACAGCCTGAACCGGCTCGTCGCCCGCCACGAGGCCCTGCGTACCCGCTACACCCGCGAGGGCGACGACCTCTTCCAGGACATCGCGCCGGAGCTGACGCTCGACGTACCGTGCGCCGACCTGACCGGTCTGGGCGAACCGGCCGCGGAGGCGGAGGTGCGCGAGCGCCTCGCCGCCGAGAGCCGGGTGCCCTTCACACTGACGGCGGGCACCGGGGAGCCGCTGCTGCGCGCCCGGGTGTACCGCACCACCGCCACCCGCCACCACCTGTTCGTCAACTTCCACCACAGCGTCACCGACGGCTGGTCCGAGGGGATCTTCTTCCGGGAGCTGTGGACCCAGTACGAGGCGGGCGCCGCCGGACGCGAGGCGCGGCTGCCCGCCGTCCCGGTGCAGTACGCGGACTATGCGGTGTGGGAACAGAGCGCGGGTGCGATCGCCGAGGCCGAACGCCAGGTCCGCTACTGGAAGGACCAGTTGAGCGGCGCGCTGCCCGTCATGGACCTCCCCGGCGACCGCCCCCGGCCCGTGGTCCCCAGCTTCCGGGGCGCCTCCTTCGCCCTGGAGGTGCCGGCGGAACTCTCGGCGGAGCTGGACGCTCTCGGCCGGGACGAGGGCGTCTCGCCCTTCATGATCCTGCTGACCGCGCTCAACGCCCTGCTCCACCGCTACACCCGCGAACAGGACATCGTCGTCGGCACCCCGGTGGCCAACCGGACCCGTCCCGAACTTGAAGGAACCATCGGGTTCTTCGTCAACACGGTCGCCCTGCGCACGGATCTCTCGGGCACCCCGACCTTCGCCGAACTCCTGCGCCGCACCCGGGACGTGACCCTCCAGGCGCAGGCGCACCAGGAAGCGCCCTACGCCCGGGTCGTCGAGGAGGTCGCGCCCGGCCGCGACCCGGGGACCGACCCGCTCGTCCAAGTCCTCTGCACCTACCTGGACTTCCGGGAGGAGTGGCGGGCCGGGGGCGTGACCGCGCGGATCGTCGACCTCGCCGACCAGTCCACCCGCTTCGACCTCGAACTGCACACGGAGAAACGGGAGACGGGCTATCTGTGCCGCTTCGTCTTCGCCACCGACCTCTTCGACGAGGCCCGGGTGCGGCGGCTGGCCGACCACTACCTCACCCTGCTCACCGCCGCGATCCGCACCCCCGGGCAGCGGATCGGCGAGAGCGACCTGCTCCCGGCGGCCGAGCGGGCCCTGGTCCTGGACACCTGGAACGCCACCGCCCGGCCCGTCCCTGAGTCGACGGTGGTCGAGCTCTTCGAGGCCCAGGCCGCCAGGACGCCCGGGGCCACCGCGCTGATCCTCGAAGACGAGTCCCTCTCGTACGCCGAACTGGACGCGCGTGCCAACCGGTTGGCGCGGCTGCTCGTCGAACACGGCGCGGGACCCGAGCGGGTCGTGGCCCTCGCCATGCCACGCTGCCTGGACACCTTCGTCGCCATGGTCGCCGCCCTCAAGGCGGGTGCCGCCTATCTGCCCGTCGACCCCGAGTACCCCGACGAGCGCGTCGCCTACATGCTCGACCACACCCGGCCCGCGCTCGCCCTCACCCACCAGGCACGCCGGGGCGGGCTCCCGGCCGGCGTCGCGGAAGTCGTCCTGGACTCGGCGGGGACGACGGCGGACCTCGCGGCCCGCCCGGCGGGGAGGCTGAGCGACGACGAACGCGGCGGCCCCACGAGGGACGACCATCCCGCGTATCTGATCTACACCTCGGGCTCCACCGGACGGCCCAAGGGCGTCGTGATGCCGCACGCGGGCCTGCGCAACATGCTCGCCGCCCACCGGGCGGCCTTCCCGGCCGGTGGCCCCGGCACCCGGGTCGCGCAGTTCTGCTCCATCGGCTTCGACTTCTCCGTCGAGGAGGTCTGGGCGACCCTGCTGCACGGCAAGACGCTCCTCGTCCCGCCGGACGAGGTGCGCCGCAGCGCGGAGCGGCTCGCCCGCTGGATCGAACACCACCGCGTCAACGAGCTGTTCGCGCCGGCGGCGGTCATCGACGCCCTGTACGAGGCCGCACGTGAGCAGCGGATTCCGCTCGACTCGCTCACCGATGTCATCCAGGGCGGCGAGGGCCTCACCCTGGGCTCCCGGCTGCGCGGCTTCCACACTGAGGGGTCCGGGCGCCGGCTGCACAACGTGTACGGCCCCGCCGAGACCCATGGCGTGACCATGTACACGCTGCCCGGGGACAGCTCGGCCTGGCCCGCGGCGGCGCCCCTGGGCCGCCCCATCGGCAACACCCGCGCCTACGTCCTCGACGACCGACTGCGCCCCGCGCCCGTGGGGGTGACCGGCGAGCTGTACCTGGCCGGCCCCTGTCTCGCTCGGGGCTACGCCCACCAGCCCGGACTGACCGCGGAGCGCTTCACCGCCTGCCCCTTCGGCGCGCCCGGCGAGCGGATGTACCGCACCGGCGACCTCGCCCAGTGGCAGGAGGGCGGCACCCTGCGACTCTTCGGCCGCTCCGACGAACAGGTGAAGATCCGGGGCTTCCGCGTGGAGCCCGGCGAGGTCGAGGCGGTCCTCGCGGCCCACCCCGCCGTCGCGCGGGCGGCGGTGACGGTGCGCCGGGACCGGCCGGGAGACGCGTACTTGGCGGCCTATGTGACCCCGGCGGACGGCTCAGGCCCGGACGGCTCAGGCCCGGGCACCTCCGCACCGAGCGGTCCCGGCCCGAACGGCGACACCACCCCCACCACCGACGCCACCCCAGGCGCCCCCGTCCCCCTCGACCTCGGCGCCCTGCGCACCCATCTGGCCGGCCTGCTGCCCTCCTTCATGGTCCCGGCCGTCTTCGTCCGGCTCGACGCCCTGCCGCTCAGCCCGAACGGCAAGCTCGACCGCAAGGCGCTGCCCGCCCCCGACCGGGGCGCGCACGCCGGCCGAGGCCCCCGCACCGAGGCCGAGCGGCTGCTGTGCGGCCTCTTCGGCGAGGTCCTGCGCCGCCCGTGGGGGAACGTCGAGGACAGCTTCTTCGCGTTCGGCGGCCACTCCCTGCTCGCGACCCGCCTGGTCACCCGGATCCGCACCGAGTGCGGGGTCGAACTACCGCTCAGGGCGGTGTTCGAGAGCCCGACCGTCGCCGGACTCGCGCCCCGGCTCGGCGACCGGGGCGCCGCCCGCCCGCCGCTGCTGCCCGGCCCCCGCCCGGACGTACTGCCGCTGTCGTACGCCCAGCGCCGCCTGTGGTTCCTCAACCGCTTCGAGGACCAGCGCGCGGTCTACAACATGCCGTGGGCGCTGCGCCTGACCGGCCCCGTGGACACCGGCGCACTCGAAGCGGCCCTGGCCGACCTCCTGGAACGTCACGAGAGCCTGCGCACCGTCTTCTCGGAGACGGCGGGCGAGCCGTACCAGCGCATCCTTCCGCCCGGCGAGGCCCGGCCGCGCCTGCTGCGGCACGACCCGGCCGAGGTGGCCCAAGTGCCCGGCGGGCTCGCCGAATCCGTCGCCCGGGCCGCCGCCGAGGGATTCGACCTGACCCGCGAACTGCCGCTGCGCGCCCATCTGTTCACCGAGGGATCCGATTCCCGCGTCCTGCTCGTCGTGGTGCACCACATCGCCTGCGACGGATGGTCGATCGGCCCGCTGTGGCGCGACCTCGGCGCCGCCTACACCGCCCGCCGCGCGGGCCACGCCCCCCGGCAGGCCCAACTGCCCGTCCAGTACGCCGACTACACGCTGTGGCAGCGGCGGATGCTCGGCGCGGCCGACGACCCGCGCAGTGTGCTGGCCCGGCAGACCGCGCACTGGAAGGACGTCCTCGCCGGCCTGCCCGACGAGCAGAACCTGCCCGTCGACCGGCCGCGCCGCCCGGAGACCGACCACCGGGGCGGCACGGTCCCCTTCGCGGTGCCCGCCGCGCTGCACCGGCGCCTCGCCGATCTCGCCGAACGCACCGGCGCGAGCACGTACATGGTCGTCCGGACCGCGCTCGCCGCCCTGCTGACCCGGGCGGGCGGCGGCACGGACATCGTCCTGGGCACCCCGCTGGCGGGCCGTACCGACGAGGCCCTGGACGAGCTCGTCGGCTTCTTCGTCAACACGCTCGTGCTGCGCACGGACACCTCCGGCGACCCCACGTTCGCCGAACTCCTGGCCCGCGTCCGGGCGGGCAGCCTGGCCGCGTACGCCCACCAGGACCTGCCGTACGACCTGCTCGTGGAGTCGCTCAACCCGGCCCGCTCGGCGAGCCGGCACCCGCTGTTCCAGGTGATGCTGGCCTTCCAGAACAACGCGGGCGGCGATCTCGAACTGCCCGATGTCACCGTCGAGGACTACGACTTCGAGCTGCGGCACTCGATGTTCGACCTGCTCTTCAACATCACCGAGCACCGCGACGAACGGGCCGCCCCCGCCGGACTCGGCGGCTATGTCGCCTACCGGCACGACCTGTTCGACCGGAGCACGGCGGAATGGCTCACCACGGGCCTCGTCCGGATGCTCACCGCCCTCGCGGCCGACCCCGACTGGCGGCCCGCCGACGTCGAACTCCTCGCTCCCGACCAGCTCCGCACCCTCCTGGTGGACCGCAACGCCACGGACCGCCCGCTGCCCGCCGCGAGCCTCACCGGACTCCTCGCCCGCAGCGCGGCCCGCCATGCGAAGGCCCCGGCCGTCAGCCAGGGCGGGCGAACTCTGACGTACGAGGAACTCGACGCCCGCGCCAACCGCCTCGCCCGGCAGCTGACGGCCGGCGGGGTGGGCCGGGGCGACGTGGTCGGGCTGCTGCTGCCGCGCACCCCGGACCTGGTCGTCGCCCTCCTCGCCGTCCTCAAGGCGAGCGCCGCCTTTCTGCCGCTCGACCCGGGCCAGCCCGCCGAACGCCTCGCGTACATGATCGAGGACGCCGGGCCGGCGCTCACCCTCACCACCACCCGGCTCGCCGCCGGCCTCCCGGCCGGGACCCCGGCCCCGGTGCTCCGCCTCGACGACCCGGAGGCGACCGCCGCCGTCGCCGCGCGCTCCGCCGCCGCCCTGGACGACCCCGACCCGTCCCGTCCCGCCCACCCGCTGGACGCGGCCTACCTCGTCTACACCTCGGGGTCCACCGGCCGCCCCAAGGGCGTGCTGATGCCCACGAGGACCCTGGTCAACCTGCTGACCTGGGAGGGCAGGACCCACCCGGGGCCGGCCGGCGGGCGCACGGCCCAGTTCACCACGCCCAGCTTCGACGTCAGCGTCCAGGAGATCCTCGCCACCCTGCTGGACGGCGGCGAACTGGTCGTCCCCGACATGGACGTCCGCGGCGACTTCACCGCGTTCGCGCACTGGCTCGACCGGGAACGGATCGCCCGCCTCTACGCGCCGAACGTCGTCCTGGAGACGCTCGCCCGGATCGCCGAGACGGAGAAGCTTCCCCTGGCCGCGCTGCGCCGTGTCGTCCAGGCGGGAGAGGCGCTTGTGATCACCGAGCGGCTGCGGCGGTTCTTCGCCGACCGGCCGCGGTGCCGTCTGGTGAACCACTACGGCCCGGCCGAGACCCATGTGACCACCGGCTTCGCCCTGCCGGCGGACCCCGCGTCCTGGCCGTACACCGTGCCCATCGGCCTTCCCGCGGACAACACCCGGGTCTACGTCCTCGATGCCCGGCTGCGTCCGGTGCCGCCGGGTGTGCCGGGGGAGCTGTACCTCGCGGGCGCGGCGCTCGCCCGCGGCTACGCGCACCGGCCGGCTCCGACCGCCGAGCGCTTCGTCGCCTGCCCCTTCGGCCCGTCCGGCGAACGGATGTACCGCACCGGCGACATGGCGGTGTGGAGCGCGGACGGGCAGCTGGAGTTCCGGGGGCGCGCCGACGACCAGGTCAAGGTGCGCGGCTTCCGGATCGAGCTGGGGGAGGTGGAGGCGGCCCTGGCCACGCACGCGGGCGTGGACCGGGTGAAGGTGCTCGCCGAGGACCATCCGACCCGGGGCCGGCAGCTGGCCGCCTTCCTGGTGCCTGTGGTGCCGGGCGGGTCAGGTGTGCTTGTTGAGGGGACCGCGCCGCCGACCGTCCGGGAGCTGCGCGAGCACGCCGCCCGTACCCTGCCCGCCGCCATGATCCCGGCGCGCTTCCTGACCGTGGCCGGCTTCCCCACCTCGCCGAACGGCAAGATCGACACGAGGGCCCTGGCGGCGTCGGGCGAGGAACTGGCCGCAGGGGAGGCGTACACGGCCGCCGGGACCCCGGCGGAGCACGCCGTGGCCGCCGTGTGGGAGGACCTGCTCGGCGTCCAACAGGTCGGCGTACACGACGACTTCTTCGCACTGGGCGGCCACTCACTGCTGGCGACGCAGGCGGTGTCGAAGATCCGCGCGGCCCTGGGCGTCCGGCTCACCCTGCGGGAGTTCTTCGCCCATCCGACCGTCGCCGCGCTCGCACGCGCGGTCGAGGGCCGGGAGAAGGACGGGCCGGGGGAGCCGGACGAGCCCGAGGTCCGGGTGCTCCGACGGACCCGCACGCGCACGACGCTCTGACGGTACGGGCCCCACAGGGCCGTAGGGGGAGTCCGGCGGCCCGGGCTCCCCCTCGTCCACGCGAGGGGCCTGCGACTGAGGGGCCTACGACGGGGGGAGCACCTGGGCCGAGCCGCCGTCCGTACGGACCCGGATCGTGCGGCCGGCGTCCGGGGCGGTGGGCACCCGTACGCCCTGACTGCCGCCGTCCGTAGCGGAGTCGACCGCGTACGGGCCGCCCGGCACCCGGACGACGACATTGCCGCCGGCACTGCCGATGTCCACGGAGTCGGGGGCCTGGGCGAAGCCCGCCGTCACCTTGCCGCCGTCGGAGCGCGCGGTCAGCCGGCCCGCGACCGCCTGGTCCACCGTGATGTCGCCGCCGTCGCTCGCCAGCGTCGCGGAGAGCGCCTTCGGCACCTCGACGCGGTAACTGATCTCACACGTCGAGCCGCCGAGGAAGCCGCCTCCGCAGTCCTTGGGGGCGGTCAGGACCAACTGCCCGCCCTCCTGGGTGTGCGAGGTCCGCGGCTTGTCGCCGTCGTACGTGAGCTTCTCGGTGACCTTCACCGATTTGCCACCGCCGACGACGACCTCGATGGAGCCGCCGGACGAGGTCACCTTCAGCGAGGTCACGGCCGCGTCGACGGTGTAGCCGGCCGATTCGGTGGTCGCGGCGCCGCAGCCGGAGAGGAGACCCCCGGCCAGCACGGCGGTCAGCGCGTACACGACCGGTGGGGTGCGGAGCGGACGCTTCATCGGGTCTCCCTGGGGCTGTGGGGGGCGAGTCGCACCCAAGGGTGCGAAGGGCACCTCCGCCCCCTCTATGGAAAACCTATATCCCGGCGAACAGGCCGCTACAGAAAGCCTGTAGGGACGACCGCGAAGCTGCCGCTCTTCGAGACCGGTCGAGACCGACCGACCGAGACCGACCGAGACCGAGACCGTGCCCCCGCGCTCGCGCCCGCGCCGCGCCCGTCCGCAAGGAGTACCACGAGATGAACAGCCGACGCGTGGAGAGGGTGGTGATCCTCGGTGGCGGAGCCGAGGGGTGGATGACCGCCGCCCATCTCGGGCAGGCCCTGGGCGGGACGGTCGACATCACCGTCCTGGAGAGCCCAGGCGACCGACCGGCCCCCGGGGCCGAGGGGTTCGCGACCCTGCCCCACTTCCACCGCTGTTTCTTCGACCTCCTCGGCGCCCGGGAGGAGGAATGGATGCGGGCCTGCGGGGCGACCTTCCGGACCGCGACCCGCTTCGTCAACTGGCGTACGGAGGGCCCGGCTTCGCCCGAGCCGCGGGCGCTGCCGGGCGGCGGCGAGGACCACTTCTACCACTCCACCGGACTGCTCCCCGACTGCGAGGGCCTGCCGCTGTCGCGGTACTGGCTGCTGCGCACCCGGGAGGGGCGGACCACCGAGCCGTTCGACTACGCCTGTTTCCGTGAACCCCCGCTGATGGACGCCCGGTTGGCGCCCCGCTGGCTCGACGGACGGGTGGCGACCAGATACGCCTGGCACGTCGACGGCACCCTGCTCGCCCGGTATCTGCGCACGCGGACGCTGCCGGCATCGGGCGTCCGAGCCGTCCAGGGCACCTTCGCCGGCGCCGACCGGGACGGTGCCGGCCGGGACGGCGGCGGCCTGGTGACGGCCCTGCGGACCGCCGAGGGGGACGTCCTGGAAGGGGACCTCTTCCTCGACTGCTCCGGCCCGGCCGCCGCGCTCCTCGGCGGGGTGCTGGGTGAACCCTTCGAGGGCCTGTCGGACGAACTGCTCTGCGACCGGGTCGTGGTCGCCCGGCTGCCCCACGACGAGACGGCGGGCGTCGTCGACCCGTACACCTCCGTCACCGCCCTGCCCTCGGGCTGGGCCTGGAAGATCCCGCTGCACCCCGGATTCACCGCCGGGCACGCGCACCACAGCGCGCTGACGACCGAGGAGGAGGCCGCCGCCGAGCTGGCCGGCCTCTGGGGCATCGACGCCGCCCGCGCCCGCTTCGAGACGGTCGGCGTGCGGGTGGGGCGGCTGCGCCGCGCCTGGGTCGGCAACACCGTCGCCGTCGGCCGGGCGGCCGGATCCCTCGGGCCGCTCCAGCCCACCGACAGCCACTTCCTGCTGGCCGCGCTGCACCGGCTTGTCACCCACTTCCCCGGCCGGGACCCCGACCCGGTGCTCGCCGAGCACTACAACCGGGAAGCCGCCGAACTCTTCGCGCAGTCACGGGACTTCGTCCAGGCCCACCTGGCGTTCGCGCCCCGCGCGGACACCCCGTTCTGGCGGGCGGTCAAGGGGCGGGAGCTGCCCGAGGGGCTACGGCACAAGGCCGCCGCCTACCGGGCGGGACTGCCGGTCGACCCGGCGGCGGACGAGGCCGCGTACTACGGAGCCTCCGGCCGGCCGGAGGCGGAACTGCGCGGCGTCTGGACCGACGGGCAGTACTACAGCGTGCTCACCGGCCTCGGCGTCGAGCCGGAGCGCCCGCTGCCCGCGCTCGCCCACCAGGCGCGGCAGGCCGCGGCGGCGGACGAGGTGTTCACCTCGGTCAAGCGTCAGCAGCGGATCCTCCTGGGGACGCTGCCGACGGCGTACGAGTACCTGCGGCGGTTGCACGGCTCCCGATGACGGGAGAGGGGGACGGCGGCCCGGCCGCCGTCCCCCTCTCGGCCGTCCAAGGGGCAGACCCTCGGCCGGTGGTGTCAGCCGGCGAGGAAGTCGTCGACCGTGACGCCGCGGCCCGCGCGTCCGGCCTCCTCGCGGACGTACTCGGCGAGCGCGATGTCGAGGACGCCCAGGCCGAAGGGGGAGTAGACGACGGGGCGGTCCTCCGTGCGCTCGACAGAGGCGGCGCCGCGCAGCAGGGCGCCGATGGAGGCGGTGACGAAGTCGCGGTTCCCGGTGGCCAGTTCGGCCAGGTGCAGGGAGGTCCGCTCGCGGACGGCGTGGTCGGCGTCGTCGACGATGTTGACGGCGCCGAGGATCGTCCCGACGGTGAGGTCGCGCAGCGAGATGTGCAGGACGGTGGCGCCGGGGAGGCAGGCGGACAGATCCGTGTGGGGCTCGCCGGCGGTGGTGGCGAAGGAGACGAGCGGGTGCGAGCCGAGGGCCTCGGTGAGGTCGGCGACGGCGGAGACCTTGACGGCGGGGACCTCCGCCGCGCAGATGCCGGTGAACGCCTCGGCGCGGGCCGGGTCCATGTCGTAGCAGACGGCCTCGGTCAGCCCGGGCAGCGCGGCGGCCAGGAAGCGCAGGATCTCCAGGCTGATGACACCGCAGCCGACGAGGACCACACCGGTCGGCGGGTGGCCCTCGGTCAGCACCCGGGCGGCGAGCGCGGCGCTGGCGGCGGTGCGCTTGGCCGAGATGACCGAGCCCTCCAGGAAGGCCGTGGGGCGGCCGTTCTCCAGGGAGTTGAGGGTGATGCTGGCGCTGGCCCGCTCCATGCCGGCCGCGACGTTGCCGGGGAAGGACGCGATCCACTTCATGCCCGCCACGGGGGCCGACCCGCCCCGGTAGGCCGGCAGACCGATGATCCGGTCGCGCGCGTGACGCTCCTCCGGGAAGCGCAGGAAGGTCGAGTGGGGCAGCGCCGTGGCTCCCTCGTCGTGCAGCCGGTAGGCGTCGGCGACGAGCTCGATGATCTCCGTCTCGCGGCCCGCCAGGGTCTCCTGGACGTCGGAGCGCCGAAGAATCAGCATCACGGTTCCTTTCGATGGGTGAATCGTGCGGCGACCCTGACGGTGCCCTCTATACCGGATCTCTAATAGAACACGCATAGGGCGGCGGCCCACCCTGGCGTATCCCGAAAAAGCCACGACAGAGGGAAGGACAGAATGAGCCGTCCCATATTCCAGGGGATTCTGGACACCATCGGGAATACCCCGCTGGTCGAACTGGCGAATATGTTCCCGGGTTTCAACTCCCGGGTGTTCGCCAAGATGGAGAGGTTCAATCCGGGAGGGAGCGTGAAGGACCGGTCCGCGCTGGGCATGCTGCGCAGCGGGATCCGGGAGGGCCGGCTGATTCCAGGGCACTCGGTGGTGGTCGAGTCGAGTTCCGGGAACCTGGCGATCGGCATCGCGCAGATCTGCAAGTACTTCGGCATCGACTTCATCTGTGTCGTCGACGCGAAGACGACCGAGCAGAACCTCGCGCTGCTGGCCGCGTACGGCGCGCGGGTGGAGGTCGTACGGACACCCGATCCGGTGACCGGCGAGTACCTCGCAGCCCGGCTCGCCCGCGTCCGTGAGCTGGTCGCCTCGGTGCCGGGGGCGTACTGGCCGAACCAGTACGCGAACCCGCTCAATCCGCGGGCGCACCACGACACCATGCGGGAGATCGCGGAGGCGCTGGACGGACGGGTCGACTACCTGTTCTCGCCGGTGTCCACCTTCGGCACGCTGCGCGGCTGCGCGGAGTACATCGGGGACCACGCGCTGACGACCACGGTCGTCGCGGTCGACGCGGTGGGCAGCGCCATCTTCGGCCAGCCGTACAGCCCGCGGATCATCCCCGGGCACGGTGCCGCGGTGACGCCGGCGCTGTTCGATCCCGCGGCGGCCGACGAGGTGGTGCACGTCACCGATCTCGACTGCGTGGTCTCCTGCCGCCGGATGGTGCATCACGAGGGAATTCTGATCGGCGGTTCCTCCGGGGCCGCGGTGGCCGCTCTGGAGAAGTTCCGCGAGTGGATTCCCGACGGTTCGAATGTCGTCCTGGTCTTCCCGGACGGCGGCGACCGTTACCTCGGCACCATTTATTCGGACCAATGGGTCGGCGAGCGTTTCGGCGAGGTCTCCCATTTGTGGAAGGGCGACTACGCCGACCCCGGGGGCGCCCGACTGCCCGCGGCCGCGACCAGCGCCTGATCCGTGGGGGATCAGGACGATGAGAACAGGGGTGACACCCATGAGTGCCGAGGACTTCTCCGATGTCTTCGACGCCGATGTGACGCACGTGTGGTGGGGAACGGTCGAGCGGCAGCCCGGACCCGACGCCCTCGCCGAACTCTCCGCGGCCGAACGTGCCTCGGCACGGGCGATGACCGAGGAGGCGGGCCGGAACTACATCGGAGCGCACGTGGCGGTACGCCGCATCCTGGGGGCTTACCTCGGCACGCCGCCGGCCGAACTCCAGTTCGGTCGGCGGCGCTGCCCGGAGTGCGGGGACGCCGAACACGGCGCCCCGCGCGTCACGTGGCCGGTGACGGACCTGAGCCACAGTCTGTCCCGCTCGGGACCGCACTGGCTGCTCGGGGTCACCGGCGGCGACCGCCGGATCGGCGTCGACCTGGAACAGGTACTGGGCTTCGACACGGAGCCGGTGGCACCGCTGGTGCTGTCGGACCGTGAACTCGCCCAGCTGCGCCGGGAGACGCATCCCACGGCCCAGCTCGCGGTCTTCCTGCGCTACTGGACCCGGAAGGAGGCCGTCCTCAAGGCCAGCGGCATCGGCCTGATCGCCGACGCCCGCGAGGTGGACGTCCACGGGCCGGACGGCGGCGGGCCCCTGCTCGTCTCCCACACGACGGCCGCCGGAGCGGACACCTGGGTGGTCGAGGACCTCGCGGTCGGCCCCGGCAGGTACGCCGCCATCGCGCGGGAGGCGGCCGCGGCCGGTCCGCTGCGACTGATCGAAAGACCACCTCCGGCCGGCCGGCAGTCCGCCGGGCCTCCCGGAACGGAACCCGATGTGAGAAGGAGTGCGCCGTGGCCGTCCGCCACCTTGTCTCTCTCGACGATCTGACCGACGACGACCTGCGCGCGATCGTGGCGCGCGGAGCGGAGTTCTCCTCCGGGCGGTCCTCGCCCGCCGGCGTGCTCGACGGCCTGATCGCCGGGATCTACTTCCGCCGTACGTCGACCCGCACCCGCACCGCGTTCTCCGCGGGCGCGCTGCGGCTCGGCGCGCGCATCGTCTCCTTCGCCGGCGGCGATCTGCAGACCAACACCGGGGAAACCAGCGAGGACACCGGCCGGGTCTTCTCCCGGATGCTGGACGTGCTGGTCGCGCGTACCGCCGACGACCCGGCCGAACTGCGGGCCTGGGCTGCCCAGTCGCGGATGTCGGTCGTCAACGCCATGACCGCCGACGAGCACCCCACCCAGGGGCTCACCGATCTGACCACGCTGCTGCGGCAGTTCGGACGGATCCAGGGGCTGCGGGTGCTGTACGTCGGCGAGGGCAACAACACGGCGGCGGCGCTCGCGCTCGGCCTCTCGCGGTTCGAAGGCGCCGTACTGGAGCTGCGGACCCCCGAGGGGTACGGGCTCGACGCGGACGTCGCCGCCCGGGCGCGGGCGAGTGCGGCGGCACACGGCTCCACGGTCGTCGAGCGGCACGACATGGCGGACCTCCCCGAGGACGCCGACGTGATCTACACGACCCGCTGGCAGACCACCGGAACCAGCAAGCCCGACGCCGACTGGCGGGAACGGTTCGCCCCGTTCCAGGTGACCGCCGCACTGTGGAGCGGCAGCCCGAAGGCCGTGTTCATGCACGACCTGCCCGCGCACCGCGGCGAGGAGGTCACCGCCGAGGTGCTCGACGGCGACCGGAGTATCGCCTTCGACCAGGCGGAGAACAAGATGCACAGTGCCATGGCCGTCCTCGAGTGGTGCCGCGGCGGTGCCCCGCGATGACGCTCCTGGACAAGCCGCGCTCGGAGCCGGAGCCGGATCGGGCGCCCGAACCGCTGCGCCGCAACCGGGACTTCCGGCTGCTGTGGACCGGTGCCGGGCTGTCGGCCCTGGGGCTGCGGGCCAGCGTGGCCGCGTACCCGCTGCTGATGATCTTCTTCGGGAACTCTCCCGCCGGAGCCGGTGTCGTCGGCTTCGCGGCTCTTCTGCCGCAACTGGTCGTCCAGTTGCCGGCCGGAGCGCTCATCGACCGGTGGGACCGCCGGCGGCTGCTGATCCTGTGCGACGTGGCCGGGTTGCTGGCCATGGCGGCGGTCACCGCGATGCTGCTCGCGGGCCGGCTGTGGCTCCCGCTGGTGGCGGCGGCGGCCTTCGTCGACGGCGCCGCCGGGCTCTTCTACCGGCTGGCCGAGCGGGCGGCGATCAGCCATGTCGTCCATCCCGACCATCTGACGGCGGCGCTCGGCCAGAACGAGGCGCGCGGCCAGGCGGCCGGGCTCCTCGGTCAGCCCGCGGCCAGCGGACTGTTCCAGTTCGGCCGCTGGCTGCCGTTCGCCTTCACCGCGCTCACCCATCTGACGGCGCTCTTCACGCTGTTGATGATCCGGCGGCCGTTGCAAGGGGAGCGCACCCCGAGCGCCACCTCGCTGCGCTCGGATGTGGCCGAGGGGCTGCGCTGGGTCGTACGGCAGCGCTTCATGCGGACCGCCGTGGTGCTGCTGGCCGGCAGCAATCTGCTGTTCCAGATCCTCATGCTGACATTCGCGCTCGTGGTCAAACAGGACGACGGCTCACCCCTGTCCATCGGCCTGATCGGCCTGGTCACGGGGCTCGGCGGGGTCGCCGGCGCGCTCACGGGCTCCAAGGCGGCGGGCCGGGCGGCACCGCGCGCGGTGCTGGCCGGGTCGCTCACGCTCTGGGCGGTGCTGATGGCACCGGTCGCCTTCGTCTCGGACCCGGTCGCCCTCGGGGCGCTGCTCGGCGGGATGAGCTTCGCCGGGGCGCTGATGAACGTGGTCGCCGGAGTCCATCAGATCAAGATCACCCCGGAGCATCTCCAGGGGCGGGTGACCAGTGTGTTCGCGCTGGTGGGCTCCGGTACGGCCTCGGCGGGCGCGCTCGTCGGCGGCTTCCTGCTGACCCTGTTCGGCACGTACGCCACCGCGCTCGGCATCGCCGGGGGCATGGGCCTGCTCGCCCTGGTGGCGCTGGTGTCACCGGCGCTGCGGGTCGTCCCGCGAAGAGGGGAAGCGGAAGCAGATCTGCCGGAGAACACCGATACCGCCCATAGCGAAGAAATATAGGCCCGCCTCCGAAGGTGGGACCGGTTGAGCAAGGAAGGAGCGAACGCATGGACAGCAAGGCGAACACGCTGTGGGCCCCCGCCGTCGTCACGCCGGAGGAGACCGGGACCGAGGCCAGTGCCCGGGGCCTGGCCGAGTACCTCGGCTCGCTGGAAGACCTCGGCGGTCTGCTGGCCCGGGAGAAGGCCCTGGTCTTCCGCGGGTTCGGCGTCGAACCGGGCGAGCTGGACGGGGTGATGGACCTGCTGCTGCCGAACCGGCTGGCGTATGTGCACGGCAACTCGCCCCGCACCAAGGTCGGTTCGAACATCTATACCTCGACGGAGTACCCGGCCGAGTTCAGCATCTCGATGCACAACGAGATGAGCTACGCCCACCAGTGGCCCGCCCGGCTGCTGTTCTACTGCGAGATGGAGCCGGCCACCGGCGGCGCCACCCCGGTCATCGACGGGACCCGCTGGCTCGCCTGTCTCGACCCGGAGGTGCGCGAGGCCTTCGCGGGCGGGGTCCGCTACAGCCAGAACCTGCACGGCGGCATGGGCCTCGGCAAGAGCTGGCAGGCGACCTTCGAGACCGAGGACCCGGCCCGGGTCGAGGAGTTCCTCGCCGGCACGGGCGCGGACTGGAAGTGGCAGCCGGACGGCTCGCTGCGCGTCAGCCAGCTGCGACCCGCGATCATCACCCATCCCGTCACCGGGGACGAGGTCTGGTTCAACCAGGCCGACCAGTGGCACCCCGCCGCGCTCGGCGACGACACCGCCAAGGCGCTGGCCGCGATCATGCCGCCCGAGGAGCTGCCGCAGTCCGTCACCTTCGCCGACGGCTCGCCCATCCCCGACGCGTACGTGATCCAGATCCGCGACCGGGGCCTCGACAACGCGGTGGACGTCGACTGGTACCGCGGCGACCTGCTGCTGATCGACAACGTGCTGGTCGGCCACGGCCGCCGGGCGTTCACCGGGCCGCGCCGGATCCTCGTCGCGATGACCGACTGACGGCCGACTGACGGCCGACCGATGACCGACTGACGATCGTCGGACAGGCAGACAGAAGACGGACAGGCAGGGCCTGCGGGCCGCTCGATCGCCCGACCGGGGCCTCCGCCGCCCGGCCTTCCTTGCCGCCCTTCCGGCAACGCGCCACCACCCCCCCAGGCAACCCGCCACCCAGGCATCCCGCCATTCCGGCATTCCGCCGTCACGCACACACGACAACCAGGAGACGACCGTGTCCGCTGAGAACACCGCCGCGCAGACCGAAGCCGCCACCCACCGCGTGGTCCTGAACACCGAGGAGCAGTACTCGATCTGGTGGACCGACCGCCCGCTGCCCGCCGGCTGGAGCGCCGAGGGCACCGAGGGCACCCGCGAGGAGTGCCTGGCCCACATCGGCGAGGTCTGGACGGACATGCGTCCGCTGAGCCTGCGCCGCCGCATGGACGCGATGGCCGGCTGACCCCGCGCCCCCACCCGGCCCGCGCCCCCACCCGGCCCCCGCCCCCACCCGGCCCCCGCCCCCACCCGGCCCCGGCCCCGCCTTACCACCTCCCGGCACCCGGCCCCACCCGGTCCCGGTCCCGATCCCCCTCGCCCCCTCGCCCCCTCGACCATTCCGACCACGCCGATCACGCCGATCACCAACGAGGAGCTTCAGAGACATGAATCCCGAGTCGCGTACGGGCGCCTCCCTCAGCGAGCCGCTGCTGGCTCACGAACTCGTAGCCGGCCGCGCAGCGGCGACTCCGGATGCCATCGCCGTCGTCGAGGGCGCGCGGGAGATCAGCTACGCCGAACTCGACGCCCGGGCCGGGCTGCTGGCCCGCCGGCTCCGCGGCATGGGCGTGGGCCCGGGTGCCGTGGTCGGCGTCTGCCTGCCCCGTTCCATCGAACTGGTGTCCACGCTGCTTGCCGTGTGGCGGGCCGGGGCCGGCTATCTGCCGCTGGACCCCGAGCAGCCCGCCGCGCGCTCCTCGCGGATGCTGAAAGCGGTCGGGGCCGGGTTCGTCGTCACCGAGTCCGACTGGGCGCACGTCGCGGCCGGTTCGGGCGCGGAGCCGCTGCTCCTGTCCACCGCCGGCGCGCTGCCGACCGAGGAGCCCCAGGTGCTGCCGGCCGGTCCGCTCGCCGAGGCGGGCCCGCTCGACATCGCGTACGTCATCTTCACCTCCGGCTCCACCGGCACCCCCAAGGGCGTCGTGGTCAGCCACGAGGGCATCGCCAATCGCATCGCCTGGGCGACCGGCACCCACGGCCTCGCGCCGGCCGACCGCGTCCTGCACAAGACCGCCGTCACCTTCGACGCCCATGTCTGGGAGGTCTTCGCGCCCCTGGTCAGCGGCGGCACCCTGGTCCTCGCCCCGGCGGGCGCCGAGCGCGACCCCGCGACCCTGCTGGAGGTCGTCGCCGAGCACCGGGTGACGGTGCTCCAGGTGGTTCCCTCCGTCCTGCGGCTCCTCGCCGAGGAACGGGGCTGGGAGCGCTGCGGGGCGCTGCGGCTGCTGTTCTCGGCGGGTGAGCCCCTGCAGGCCGAACTCGCGCAGCGGGTGCTGCGCCGGCTCGGCGACCGGGCCGCCGACGGCAGCTTCGAGATCTGGAACACCTACGGACCCACCGAGTGCGCGATCGACGTGACCGCGCACCGCTTCGAGCCCGCCCAGCACTCCGGCCCCGTACCCATCGGCCGCCCCATCGGCGGCATGCGTGTGATGATCGCGGACGCCGACGGCCGGCCGGTCCGGGCCGGCCAGGCGGGCGAACTGTACGCGGGCGGCGTGGGCGTGGCCCGCGGCTACCTCGGCAGCCCCGCGCAGACCGCCGAGCGCTTCGTGCCGGACCCGCTCGCCGAGGACGGCTCCCGGCTCTACCGCACGGGCGACCAGGTACGCCTGCGCGAGGACGGGGCACTGGAGTACCTCGGCCGCATCGACCACCAGGTCAAGATCAACGGTGTCCGGATCGAGCCGGGCGAGGTGGAGAGCGCGCTCAGCGCCCACCCCCGGATCCAGGGCGCCGTCGTCACCGCCTTCGCCGGACCCGACGGGGGCAAGCGGCTCGCCGCGTACGTCCTCGCACCGTCGGACGAGATCCTGGCGGGCCTGCGCGGCTTCCTCCAGGAGCGGCTTCCCGACACCCACATACCGGCCGTCTTCCTGCGCCTGGACGCCTTCCCGCTGACCGTCAACGGCAAGGTCGACCGCGCCGCGCTGCCCGCCCCCGAGCAGGGCGGCGCCGAGGACCGGCCCGAGGGACGCGAGCCGCGCACCGAGGCCGAGCGGCAGGTCGCCGCCGCGTGGCGGGAGCTGCTGAAGACCGAGCGGGTCTGCCTCGACGACGACTTCTTCGCCCTCGGCGGCACCTCCCTCCAGCTGGCCCGGCTGGCCGGCCGGCTGCGCGCCCTGTCGGGCCGCAAGGTCCAGCTGCGCGGACTGTTCGCCGCGACCACCGTCGAGGCGCAGGCCCGCCTGATCGCCCCGGAGCCGGTGCCGGTGCCGGAGTCGGGACAGGTGCCGGAGCCCGCCGGGACCGCCAAGACGGCGGCGACCCCCGCGACCCCCGAAGCCGACGAGCCGGCCATCCCCGCCGTCCCGCGCGACGGCCGCCCGCTGCCGCTCTCCTTCGGCCAGCGCCGGCTGTGGTTCCTGGACCGGATGAACCCCCAGAGCCCCGAGTGGGTGGCCGGCATGCTCCTCAAGGTGCCCGACGGCACCCATGTCGCCCATGTCCAGCGGGCCCTGAACGCCCTGGTGGAGCGGCACGAGGCGCTGCGCACCCGGTACGCGGTGGTCGAGGGCGAGTCCGTGCAGTACATCGCCGCCCCGCACCGCGTCGAGCTGCGCCATCTGCACGCGGATCGCGAGGAGTTCACCGCGATCCTCAAGGAGGAGTTCGGCCGGGGCTTCGATCTGGAGAACGGCCCGCTGCTGCGCGCCGCCCTGGTCCGGCTGCGCGGCGGCGACCACGTCGTCACGGTGGCGATGCACCACATCACCACCGACGGCTGGTCCTCGAACGTCCTGGAGCGCGAGTTCCACCAGTTCATCGCCGCCTACCGGGACGCCCGCGCCGAGCCGGACCTGCCTGCCCGGTCCATCGACTACGCCGACTACGCGGCCTGGCAGCGGGCCCGGCTGACGGACGAGGTCATCGCCGGGGAACTCGCCCACTGGCGAGGTGTGCTGGCCGGCTCCACACCGGTGGAGCTGCCGGCCGACCGGCCGCGCGCCGCCGTCCGCGACGGACGCGGCTCGGTCGTGCACTTCACGGTCCCGGAGGAGGTCGTCACCCGTCTGACCGCCCTGGGCCGAGGCCACGGCGCGACGCCGTTCACCACGCTGCTGACCGCGTACGCCACGCTGCTCGCCGCCCACACCGGACAGTGGGACGTGCCGGTGGGCACCCCGGTCGCCGGGCGCGAGCGCGCCGAGACCGAGAACGTCGTCGGCTTCTTCCTCAACAGCCTGGTGCTGCGCTGCGGCCTGGACGCGAAGCTGACCTTCCGCGAGGCGCTGGAGCGCGTCAAGCGGACCACCCGGGACGCCTTCGCCCACCAGGACCTGCCGTTCGAGCGGCTGGTCGAGGAGCTGGCGCCGGAGCGGGACCTGTCCCGTACACCGCTCTACCAGGTGGCCTTCGACCTGCACGACGAGTCGTTCAACGGCGCCGTCGAGGGCGACGAGGACATCCGTACCCTCCAGGAGATGTGGGGGATCGCCCACACCGACCTGACGCTGTACATGCGCCGCCACGACGACGGCACGATGTTCGCGAGCCTGGAGTTCGCGACCGCGCTGTACGACACGGCCACCATCGAGCGGCTCGCCGGACGCTTTCAGCGGCTGCTGGCCGCCGTCGCCGCCGACCCCGAGACCGTCCTCGGCGAGTGTGACCTGCTGCCCGCCACCGAGCGGGTGCGGCTCACCTCCGCGTGGGCGACGGCCCCGGCCGAGCCCGTCACCGACGCCGTCCACGAGATCTTCGCCGCGCAGGCGGTACGGACGCCCGGCGCGGTCGCCGTCGAGGAGGCCGGCCGCCAGGTCACGTACGCGGAGCTCGACGCCCGCGCCAACCGTCTCGCCCACCACCTGGCCGGGCTCGGCATCGGCCCGGAGTCGCGGGTCGGCGTGCTGCTCGACCGGGGCGCGGAGCTGACCGCCACCCTGCTGGCCGTCTGGAAGGCCGGCGGCGCCTACATCCCGATGGATCCGGCCTGGCCGGCCGAGCGGGTCTCCACGATGGCGGCCGGCGCGAGCGCCTCCCTCGTCGTGACCACCACCGGCTACGCGGACCGGTTCGCCGGATACCAGGGCGGCCTGGTCCTCACCGACGCGGACGGCGCCGAGACGGCCCTCGCCGCGCTGCCGGCCACCGCGCCGGGGGTCCCCGCCGACCTCGACCGGCTCGCGTACCTGATCTACACCTCGGGCTCCACCGGCCGTCCCAAGGGCGTCGCCGTGCCCCATCGGGGCCTGGCGAACCATCTGCGCTGGGCCGTGGACGAGCTGGTCGCACGGGGCACCGGAGGCAGCGCCGTCTTCTCCTCCACCGCCTTCGACCTGGCCGTGCCCAACGTCTGGGCGCCGCTGCTCGCCGGGCAGCGCGTGGTGATGATCCCGCAGGACACCGACCTCACCGAGCTGGGGGAGCGGCTGCTGGCCTCGGGCCCGTACAGCTTCCTGAAGCTGACCCCCGGACACCTGGACATCCTGACCGGGCAGCTGACGCCCGGGCAGTCGGCCGCGCTGGCCGGAGTGATCGTCGTCGCCGGCGAGGCGCTGCCGGGGCCGCTGGCCCGCGAGTGGGCCGAGCGGCTCGGCGCGGAGCGGCTGATCAACGAGTACGGTCCGACCGAGGCATCCGTCGGCACCTGTGTCCACCCGGTGCCCGAGGGCGAGCTGCCGCCGGTGGTCCCGATCGGCGCCCCGCTGCCCGGGATGGCGATGTACGTCCTGGACGAGGCGATGCGGCCGGTGCCGACCGGCTCGACCGGCGAGTTGTACGTCGGCGGAACGGGCGTGGCCCGGGGCTACGCCGAGGCCCCCGCACCGACCGCCGAGAAGTTCGTGCCGGACCCCTTCGGGGCGGCCGGGGCGCGGCTCTACCGCACCGGCGACCTGGCGCGCTGGCTCCCCGGCGGACACGTCGAGTTCCTGGGCCGTACCGACCACCAGGTCAAGATCCGCGGCTACCGGGTCGAGCCGGGCGAGGCGCAGGCCGTCCTCGC
Source organism: Streptomyces sp. NPDC046203 (assembly GCF_040646255.1). NCBI lineage: Bacteria > Bacillati > Actinomycetota > Actinomycetes > Kitasatosporales > Streptomycetaceae > Streptomyces > Streptomyces sp. NPDC046203. Next base: position 46,370 of record NZ_JBEYZX010000018.1, read on the forward strand.
CGACCACCCGGGCATCCGCGAGGCCGTGGTGATCGCCCGTACCGACGACGCCGGAACGGTCCGGCTGGCCGGCTACTTCGTCCCGGCCGGCAACCCGGCGGACGGCGGTGAACTGGCCGCGTACTGTGCCGAGTCGCTGCCGGACTACCTGGTCCCGTCCTCGTTCACGGCGCTCGCCGCCATACCGCTGAACGCCAACGGCAAGCTCGACCGGGCGGCCCTGCCCGACCCGGTCCCCTCGGCGGCCCAGGCCGCCGAGGACGAGCCGGCCGGCCCGCTGGAGGAGCGCATCGCGGAGATCTGGGCCGAGCTGCTCGGCCGCCGGATCGGCGTACGCGAGAACTTCTTCATGGCCGGCGGCAACTCGATCCTCGCGATCCGTCTGATCGCGGCCATCCAGTCCGAGTTCGAGATCGCGCTGCCGGTCCGCGAGGTCTTCGAGCACCCGACCGTCGCCGGCCTGGCGAACGCCGTCGAGTCCCGTATCCGCGCCGAGATCGAGCAGCTGTCGGACGCCGAGCTGTTGGAGGAGCAGCGAGCATGAGCATTCAGGAAACGACTCCCACGCAAACGGCCGGAGCCCCGCGCGCCGACCGGTCCCCGTCCTCCGACGAGCTGCGCGCCGAGCTGCTGCGCCGCCGCCTCGCGGGCCGCCGCGGCCCGCGAGGCGGGGCCCCGCGCCCCGAGGGTGCCGCCCCGGCCGCCGGCATCCCGCGCGCCGACCGCTCCGCGCCGCTCCCGCTGTCCGCCGGACAGCAGCAGATGTGGTTCCTCAGCCGGCTGGCGCCGGACAGCGCCGAGTACCTGGTCCCGATGGTGCTGCGGCTGCGGGGCACCCTCGACCCCGAGGCCCTGGCCGCCGCCTGGCAGGCGGTCACCGACCGGCACGAGATCCTGCGCACCCGCTACGCCCTCGCGGGCGTCGACCCGGTCCAGCTCGTCGACCCGCCGGCCCTCGTCCCACTGCCGCTCGACGATCTGACCGGCGAGCCGGCCGCCGAGCGCGAGACGCTGGCCGCCGCGCTCGTCGAGCGCGAGCTGACCACCCCCTTCGACCTGGCCGCCCAGTGGCCCGCCCGGGCCCGGCTGATCCGGATCGCCGACGACGAGCACCTGTTCGCGGTGGTCTTCCACCACATCGCCTGCGACGCCTGGTCGACCCGGGTCTTCGCCGGCGAGATCGGCACCCTCTACACGCGTCACCTCACCGGGGACGCGACCCCGCTCGCCCCGCTCGACGTGCAGTACGCCGACTACGCGGCCTGGCAGCGCGAGCAGCTGTCCGGCCCCCTCCTGGAGCGCCACCTCGCGCACTGGCGGGAGCGGCTGACCGGCGCCCTGCCGGTGGAGGTGCCCACCGACCGGCCCCGGCCCGCGGTCCGCGACACCACCGGCGCGGACGTGCCCGTCACCTTCCCCGAGGGGCTGGCCGGCAAGGTCCGCGAGCTGGCGGCGGCCCGCGGCACCACCCCCTTCGCCGTGCTGCTCACCGCCTTCCAGGTGCTGATGGCCCGCTACACCGGACAGACCGACGTCTCCGTCGGCACCGTGGTCTCCGGCCGCGTCCGGCCCGAGCTCCAGAAGCTCATCGGCTACGGCATCAACACCCTGGTCATGCACGCCAGTTGGGCCGACGATCCGGGCTTCGGCGAACTACTCGACCGGACCCGCACCGCCGTGCTCGACGCCTTCGACCACCAGGCCGTGCCCTTCGCCCGGCTCGTGGACGAACTCCAGCCGGAGCGCGACATGTCGCGCACCCCGCTGCACCAGGTCGCCTTCACGATGCACGAGCGGCGTCTCGACGCGCTCGCCCTGCCCGGCCTGACCGTCGAGCAGTACGCCCGCCAGGACCGCGTCGCCAAGTACGAGCTCACCCTCCAGATCGAGGAGGGTGCCGACGGAGCGCTGGGCGGCGCCCTCAACTACGCCACCGCCCTGTTCGACCGGGCCACCGCGGAGCGGATGGCCGGACACCTGATGAACCTGCTGGGCGCGGCCACTGCCGACCCGGTGCTGCCGGTCTCCCGGCTGCGTCTGCTCGGCGACGCCGAACTCGCCGTCGCCACCGGCTCCTTGAGCGGCCGCAAGCCCGGTGTCCCGGTCGACCGCTGTGTGCACCAGGTCTTCGAGGAGCGGGCCGCCGCCACCCCCGACGCGATCGCCGTGACGGCGGGCTCCGTCCACCTCACCTACCGCGAGCTCAACGAGCGCGCCAACCGGATCGCCCACCAGCTGCGCGCCATGGGCGCCGGGCCCGAACAGCTCGTCGGCCTCTGCCTGGAGCGCGGCCCCGAGCTGATGCCCGCCCTCCTCGGCATCCTCAAGTCCGGCGCCGGCTATCTGCCGCTCGACCCGGCCAACCCGGCCGACCGGCTCGCCTACGTCATGGCCGACGCCGGCGCCCGGATCGTCATCGGCCAGGAGAAGACCGCCCCGGCGCTCGCCGACGCCAGGGGCGTCGAGACCCTGTTCGTGGACCGCGACGCCCACCTCGTCGAGGCCCGCCCCGCCACGAACCCCGAGCCCCTGGCCGGACCCGACGCCACCATCTACGTCATCTACACCTCGGGCTCCACCGGCCGCCCCAAGGGCGTCGTCCTGGAGCACGGCAACGTCCTGCGCCTGCTCACCACCGCCCACGAGCACTACGACTTCACCGCCGACGACGTGTGGACGATGTTCCACAGCTACGCCTTCGACGTCTCCGTGTTCGAGATGTGGGGCGCCCTGCTCCACGGCGGCCGGCTCGTCGTCGTCGGCCAGGACGTCACCCGCTCGCCCTCCGACTTCCTCGACCTGCTGGTCACGGAGCGGGCGACGGTGCTCTCCCAGACGCCGACCGCGTTCCGCTCGCTGATCGCTGCGGCCGGCTCCGGCGATCCGAGGATCGACGAACTGTCGCTGCGCGCGGTGGTGTTCGCCGGCGAGAAGCTGGAAGTCCCGGAGCTGCGGCCGTGGCTGGACCGGGTCGGCCCCGAAGGGCCCGCCCTGGTCAACATGTACGGCATCACCGAGACCACCGTGCACACCACCTACTACCTGATCGGGGAGGCCGACTTTGAGCCGCTCGCGGGCAACCGGGTGGGCCATCCGCTCAGCGACCTTTCGGTGTATCTGCTGGACGCCTCGGGCAACCCGGCACCGATCGGCGTCCCCGGTGAGATCCACGTCGGCGGCCCCGGAGTCGCCCGAGGCTATCTGGGCCGACCGGAGCTGACGGCCGAGCGGTTCGTCCCCGACCCGTTCGGCCCGCCCGGCGCCCGGCTGTACCGCAGCGGCGACGCCGCGCGCCGACTCCCCGACGGGAGCCTGGAGTTCATCGGCCGCATCGACAACCAGGTCAAGATCCGCGGCTACCGCGTGGAACTCGGCGAGATCGCCCACGCCCTCCTCGAACACCCCGGCGTCGGCGAGGCCGTCGTCCAGGTCCGCACCGACTCGGGCGAGCGGCAGCTCGTCGGCTACCTCGTCGAGCAGGCCCCCGGCAGCCTCCCGGAGCCGGGCGACCTGCGCACCCTGCTGCGGCGGACGCTGCCCGAGTACATGCTGCCCGCCGCGTTCGTCGCCCTCGACCGCATCCCGCTCACCGTCAACGGCAAGCTCGACCACCGGGCGCTGCCGGCCCCCGACACCACGTCGCTGCGCGGCGCGGGCGCCTACGTCGCGCCGCGTACCCCGGTCGAGGAGCGGGTCGTCGCGGTGTGGACCGAGGTGCTCGGCGTGGACCGGGTCGGTGTCGAGGACTCCTTCTTCGACCTCGGCGGCGACTCGATCCGGGCGATCGCCCTGGTCGGCGCCCTGCGCGAGGCCGGGTACGACGTGTCGGTGCGCGACGTCTTCGACTTCCGTACGGTCGCCCAGCTGTGCGAGTCGATCACCGGGAAGCCCGCGCTCGCCGCCGGCACCGAGACCGTCGAGCCGTTCGCGCTGATCGACGACGCGGACCGGGCGGCCGTCCCGGCCGGGGTCACCGACGCCTACCCGCTGTCCCAGATGCAGCTCGGCATGGTCGTCGAGATGCTCGCCGACACCAGCCGCAACCTCTACCACAACGTCTCCACCTTCAAGATCCGTGACGAACGGCCCTTCGACCCGGCGGCCTTCGACGAGGCCGGCCGGATCGTGACCGCCCGCCACGAGGTGCTGCGCACCTCGATCGCCCTGACCGGCTACTCCCGGCCCATGCAACTCGTGCACGCCGAGGCCGAGATGCCGCTCGGCTGGCAGGATCTCGGCGGGCTGGACGCCGCCGAAGTCGACCGCGCGCTGCGCGCCTTCACCATCGAGGAGCGGGCCCGGGTCTTCGACCTCGCCGTGCCCGGCCTGATGCGCTTCCACGCCCACCTCACGGACGACGGCACCGGCTGGTGGATCTCGGTCACCGAATGCCACCCGATCCTGGAGGGCTGGGGCCACCACTCGCTGCTCATGGAGCTGATCGAGGTCTACCAGGCGGTCCGCGACGGCGTGGAGCCGGAGCCCTTCGACGCCCCCCGTGTGCGCTTCGCCGACTTCATCGCCGGTGAACTGCGCGCCGTGGACTCGGCGGAGGACCGCGCGTACTGGCAGTCGGTCGTCACCGAGCACGCCCCGCTGCGGCTGCCCGAGGGCTGGGGCGACAGCCCCGAGACGCCCCGCGAGACCGTGCAGGCGGCCATCGTCTGGACCGACCTGGAGCAGGGGCTGCGCTCGCTCGCCGCCCGCGCCGGGACCTCGCTGAAGAGCGTGATGGTCGCGGCCCACCTGGCCGTGATGAGCCGGCTCACCCGTGAGGAGGCCTTCCACACCGGCCTCGTCTGCGACGCCCGGCCCGAACTCCTGGGCGCCGACCGGGTGCTGGGCATGTACCTCAACACCCTGCCGCTCGCCCACGACGGCTCCGCCCGTACCTGGGACGAGCTGGTCCGGCAGGTCTTCGCCCGCGAGGTCGGCCTCTGGGGCCACCGCCGCTACCCGATGGCCGCCATCCAGCGGGAGTGGGGCGGCTCGCGCCGGCTGCTCGACGTGTACTTCAACTACCAGGACTTCCGGCAGGTGGACGCCGGTCTGGTGGACCACGAGGGCGGCATCGACGACAGCCCGTCCGAGTTCCCGCTGACCGTCTCCTCCCGCGTCGGCCACATCATCGTCACCTGCGAGTCGCACTCGGTGAACCAGGCGAACGCCGAACGCCTTGTGGCCATGTACCGCAAGGTCCTGGAAGCCATGGCCACCGACCCGGACGGCGACGCCACGATCGACCTGCTCTCCGAGGAGGAGCGCGGCCACCTGCTGACCGGCGTCAACGACACCACCGTGGCCCGCGGCCCGGCCACCGCCTACGACCTGTTCGCCGAGCGGGCCGAGCGAGCCCCGGACGCCGTCGCCCTGCTGTGGGGCGGCCGGGAGTATTCGTACGGCTGGCTGCTCGGCCACGCCGAGCACTACGCGCGGCGGCTGAGCGCCCTGGGCGCCGGCCCCGAGTCGGTGGTCGGGCTGCTGCTCGACCGCACCCCGGAGCTGGTCGCGGCGATGCTCGGCACCTGGCGCACCGGCGCCTCGTACGTGCCGCTCGACCCGGCCTTCCCCGCCGACCGGATCGGCTACGTGCTGTCCGACGCGGGCGCGGGGCCGGTGGTCACCGAACCGGCGCTCGCCGTGCTCCTCGACGGGGTGCACGACGGCCCGTGCCTGCTGACCGAGGCGAACGCCAACGACACCGACAGCGCGGCCGAAGCCGCGAACGCCCCCGCCACGGAGCGCGGCCGCGCCGAGTCCGGCCACCTCGCGTACACCCTCTACACCTCGGGTTCCACCGGCCGCCCCAAGGGCGTCGGCATCGCCCACGCCGCCCTCGCCAACCTGCTCCAGGCGATGGCCGAACAGCTCGGCTCCACCGGCGCCGACACCTGGCTCTCGCTGACCTCCGTCTCCTTCGACATCTCGGGTCTGGAACTCTTCCTGCCGCTGGTCACCGGCGGACGCCTGGTGCTCGCCGACAGCCTGGACACCAAGGACGGCTCCGCCCTCGCCCGCCTTGTCGAGCGGCACGGCATCACCCACGTCCAGGCCACGCCCTCGGGCTGGAACCTGCTGCTGCGCTCGGGCTTCGAGCGGTCCGCCGTCACCGCCCTCACCGGCGGCGAGGCGCTGCCCGCCGAACTCGCCGCCGAACTGCGCTCCCGGGTGGACCGGCTGGTCAACGTCTACGGACCCACCGAGACGACCATCTGGTCGACCAGCTGGGAGGTGACCGAGGACGCGAGCCGGATCTCCATCGGCCGCCCGATCGCCAACAACACCGTGTACGTCCTGGACGCGCGGCTGCGCCCGGTGCCCGCCGGCGTCCCCGGCGAGCTGTACATCGGCGGCGACGGACTGGCCCGCGGCTACCGTAACCTGCCCGCGCGGACCGCCGAGTTCTTCGGCCCCGACCCGTTCTCGGCCGTGCCCGGCGCCCGGATGTACCGCACCGGCGACATCGTCCGGATGCGCGCCGACGGCACCCTGCTGTACATCGGCCGCGCCGATAACCAGGTGAAGATCCGCGGCGTGCGCATCGAGCCCGGCGAGATCGAGGCCGCGCTGACGACCCTGCCGGGCGTCGCGCACACCGCCGTCACCGTCCGCGGGGACACCCCCGGCGACAAGCGCCTGATCGCCTACGTCGTCCCGGCGGCCGGCGAGAACGTCGAACCCGGCGGGCTGCGCCGGCGGCTGGCCGGTCTGCTGCCCGAGGCGATGCTGCCCTCCGGTTACGTCGTGCTCGACGCGCTGCCGCTGAACGCCGCCGGCAAGATCGACCGCAAGGCGCTGCCCGCGCCCGAGAGCGACGCGATGACGGCCGGCGACTACACGGCCCCCCGCACCCCGGCCGAGGAGCGGATGGCCGCGGTGTGGGCCGAGGTCCTCGGCGCCGACCGGGTCGGCGTCCAGGACGCCTTCTTCGACCTCGGCGGCGACTCGCTGCGGGCCGTCAACCTGGTCGGCGCCCTGCGCGCCGCCGGATACGACATCGCGGTCCGCGACGTCTTCGAGCGGCGCACCGTCGCGGGTCTCACCGAGGCCGCCGCGAGCCGCCCGGCGCTGACCGACGGCATCACCGCCGTGGCCCCGTTCGCCCTGCTCGGGGCGGACGACCGGGAACGGGTGCCCACCGGCGTCGCCGACGCCTACCCGGCGTCCCAGCTCCAGCTCGGCATGCTGGTGGAGATGCTCGCCGACCTCAGCGGTTCCACGTACCACCAGTGCGTCTCCATCCGCGTCACCGACGACAAGCCCTTCGACGAGGCCGCGCTGCGCGCCGCCGTCGCGGACGTCACCGCCCGCCACGACGTGCTGCGGACCTCCTTCGACCTGACCGGCTTCTCCCAGCCGATGCAGCTGGTGCACGAGACCGTCGGCATCCCCGTCGGCGTGCACGACCTGCGCGGACAGGACGAGGCCGGGCGGGAGGCGGCGCTCGCCGCCTTCCTCGCCGCCGAGCGGGCCGACGGCTTCGACCCGGCGCGGGCGCCGCTGCTGCGGGTCGCGGTGCACCTGGAGAGCGACGCCGCCTGGCGGGTCACCTTCAGCCAGCCGCACGCGATCACCCAGGGCTGGGGCCAGTTCGCCCTGGTCACCGAACTGGTCGACCGCTACCGGGAGATCCGGGACGGCCACGCGGAGGACTCGGCCTACCAGGCGCCCCCGATCCGCTACGCGGACTTCGTCGCCGGCGAGCTGGCCTCGCTCTCCGAGGGCGTGGACAGCGCGTACTGGAAGGGCGTCACGCACGGCTACGCGCCGCTGCGGATCCCGGCCGGCTGGGGCGAGTCCGGCGAGCGCCGCACCCATGTGGTGCCGGTCGACCTGACCGACCTGGAGGAGCCGCTGCGCGCCTTCGCCTCGCGCTCCCGGGTCTCCGTCAAGAGCGTGCTGCTGGCCGCCCACCTCAAGGTGATGAGCCAGCTCACCGAGGAGGAGGCCTTCCACACCGGCCTCGTCGTCGACGCGCGGCCCGAACTCCTGGGCGCCGACCGGGTGCTGGGCATGTACCTCAACACGCTGCCCTTCGCGTACGACCGCTCGGCCCGTACCTGGGACGAGCTGGTGCAGCGGGTCTTCGCCCGCGAGGTCGGCCTGTGGGGTCACCGCCGCTACCCGATGGCCGCCATCCAGCGGGAGGCCCCCGGCGCACAGCGGCAGATCGACGTCCTGTTCAACTACCACGACCTGCGGCTGTTCGACAGCGACCGGATCGACGCCGGATCGAGCGTCGGCGAGACGACCACCGAGTTCGCGCTCACCGTCGCCACCGGCGGCCGGGGCCTCAACCTCACCGCCGACTCGCGGTTCCTGAGCCGCGCGAACGGCGAGCGGCTGGCCCGGATGTACCGCGCGGTCCTCGCCGCCATGGCGGCCTCGCCGGACGGCGACCCGCGCCTGACCTACCTGGGCGAGGCGGAGGAGGAGCGGCTGCGCTCCTTCACCGAGACCGGCCGCGAGCCCGCCTGGGTGGCGGTCGAGGAGGAACTGGACCGGTACGCGGCCCAGGACCCGGGCCGCACCGCGCTCACCGCCGACGACGTGGAACTCTCGTACGCCGAGGTCACCGCCCAGGCCAACCGGCTCGCGCACCACCTGCGTTCGCTCGGGGTCGGCCCGGACACCGTCGTGGCGATCCACGCCCGGCGCTCCCCGGCCACCGTCCTCGCCGCCCTCGCGGTGCTCAAGGCGGGCGGCGCCTGGCTGCCGCTCGACCCGGCGCTGCCGGCGGAGCGGCTGGCGTACATGGCCGAGGACGCGAACGCCGCCGTGCTGCTCACCGAACTGGCCCTGGACGGCCTGGACATGACGGCCGTCCGGCTGAACCGGCCGGCGACCTGGGCGCACCACCCGGCCACCACACCGGCGCCGGTCGCGGACCCCGACCACCTCGCGTACGTCATCTACACCTCCGGCTCGACCGGCAAGCCCAAGGGCGTGCACGTCACCCGGCGTGGCATGGCCAACCATCTGCTCGCGAAGGCCGAGGACCTTCAGCTCACCGAGGCCGACTCGGTCGTGCAGAACGCTTCGATGTCCTTCGACATCTCGGTGTGGCAGATGCTCGTCGCCTTCGTCGTCGGCGGCCGGGTGCGCGTCGTCGACGAGACGGCGGCCGTGGACCCGGCGGCCCTGTTCGGCCGGACCGCCGACGAGCGGATCACCATCCTGGAGGTCGTGCCGTCGCTGCTGCGCGCCGCGCTCGACGCCTGGGACGCGGGCCTGATCGCCCTCGCCCTGCCCGATCTGCGGCGGATGGTGGTCACGGGCGAGGCGCTGCCGCCGGACCTGTGCCGGCGCTGGTTCGCCCGCTTCCCGGACATCCCGATGGTCAACGCCTACGGTCCGACCGAGTGCTCGGACGACATCACGCACGCCGTGGTGCGGGCCGGCGACCCGGTCGGCGAGGCGCGGGTCACCATAGGCCGGCCGGTGCGCAACACCCGCCTGTACATACTGGACGCGGCGATGTCCCCGGTCCCGGTGGGCGTGCCCGGCGAGCTGTACGCCGGCGGCACCGGGGTCTCGCGCGGCTACGGCGGCCGCCAGGCGCTGACCGCCGAGCGGTTCCTGCCCGACCCGTTCGGCCCGGCCGGCTCCCGGCTGTACCGCACCGGCGACGTGGCCGCGTGGAACGAGGACGGCAGCATCGAGTTCCTCGGCCGGGTCGACCACCAGGTCAAGGTGCGCGGCGTGCGGATCGAACTCGGCGAGATCGAGGCCGCGCTGACCGCCCTGGACACCGTCGCGGACGCGGCGGTCGCGGTCCTGCCGGGCCCGCTCGGCCACGACCAGCTCATCGGCTACGTGGTGACCGCCGACGGCACCGCCCCGGACCCGGCCGAGCTGCGCGAGCGCCTTGCCCAGGCGCTGCCCGAGGCGATGATCCCGGCGGGCTATGTGACGCTGCCCGCGCTGCCGCTGACCCCCAACGGCAAGGTGGACCGCAAGGCGCTCCCGGAGCCCGCCGAGTGGTCGGCCGGCGGGGACCGCCCGTACACCGAGCCCGCCACCGACACCGAGCGGCGGATCGCGGCCATCTGGTCGCAGACGCTCGGCATCGCGCGGATCGGCCGCGAGGACGGCTTCTTCCGGCTCGGCGGCGACTCGATCCTGGTGATCCGGGTGATCGCGGCCGGCCGCCGGGCGGGGCTGGAGATCTCGTTGTTCCTGCTCTACCAGCACGACACCCTGGCCGCCCTGGCGGCGGCCGTGGACGCGGCGGTGGTCACGGCCGCGGCCGAGGCCGCGCGGGCCGAGACGCTGTCCCGGCCGGCGGCCCCGGAGCGGGACAGCGGCCGGGTGTTCGACCCGGAGGCGGTACGGGAGGCCCTTGCCGCGAGCGGGGTGCCGGGCGCGAGCCTTGCCGTGATCGAGGGCGGCGAACTGGTCGCCCTGGAGAGCATCGGCACCCTCGCGGCGGACTCCGACGAGCCCGTCACGCCCGACACGCTCTTCCAGACCGGCTCCTGGGGCAAGCACGTGACGGCCTTCGCCGTCCTGCGCCTGGTCGACCAGGGCGTGCTGGACCTGGACGCGGACGCCGACACGTATCTGCGCGACTGGCGGCTGCCCGCCGGCGAGCGGCCGGTGACCGCCCGTCATCTCCTCAGTCACCTCGGCGGACTCGCCGAGACCCCCCGCCACGGGATCCGGCGGGGACAGCCGGTGCCGGACCTCGCCGACCTGCTGCGCGAGGGCGTCATGCCGGAGCGGCCCGCCGGGGAGACGTTCCACAAGTCCAACGCCCACTACTCGGTCCTGGAGCGGCTCCTGACCGATGTCACCGGCGAGTCGTTCGAGGCGCTGACCCGGCGCCTGGTCTTCGACCCCCTCGGCATGGCGGGCAGCAGCTTCGACCAGTCCTTCCCGTCGTACGCCGGACGGCCCGTGGCCCTCGGCCACGACGAGCACGGCCGCACCCTCGAGGGCGGCTGGCTGATTCAGCCAGAGCTTGCCGCGGCCGGACTGTGGAGCACCGCGGCCGACATGGCCCGGTTCGAACTGGAGCTGCGCCGCTCCTACTTGGGCCGTCCGCTGGCCCTGCTGTCGAAGGAGAGCGCGCGCCAGATGCTCACCCCGCACAGCGACAGCTTCTACGGCCTCGGCACCATCGTCGACGCCGGCGGAGCGGAGGTGGAGTACGGCCACGGCGGGTCGCCCGGCGGCTACCAGGCCATCTCCATGAACCGGCTGCACCACGGCGGCGGCGCCGTCGTGCTGACCAACGGCGAGTTCAGCGAGCTCGTCCTGAAGGCGGTGGGCATCGACCGCTGACCGGCGAACCGCGGTGAGGGCCCGGGTGAGGGCCCCGGGTGAAGGCCCGCGCAGAAGCGGTATCGAAGATGTATAGCCCCCGGCCGGAGACTGATCCGGCCGGGGGTTCTTCGTGTTCCCGCGCCGGCGCCCGACCCGGTCGAGACAGGGAGAGAAAGATGACCGCGCAGACACTTGCCTTCACGGTGGAGAGCGACAGCGGCAGCCCCGGCATCATCGAGCTGATCGGCAAGGAGTCCGCCCACCTGCGGGAGAAGCTCCACCAGCACGGCGCCCTGCTGCTGCGCGGCTTCGAGGTCGGCGGGGTGGACGGCTTCGCCGACGTCGTACGGGCCCTGTCCGGCGAACCGCTGAAGTACTCCGAGCGCTCCTCGCCCCGCTCCACCATCAAGGGCAACGTCTACACCTCGACGGACTATCCGCCGGCCGAGGAGATCTTCCTGCACACCGAGAACTCGTACCAGGCCGCCTGGCCGCGGACGCTCTACTTCCACTGCGTGCGCGAGGCCGAGACGCTCGGCGCGACCCCGCTGGCCGACACCCGCGAGGTGCTGGCCCGGATCGATCCGGCCGTCGTGGAGGAGTTCGAGGTCCGCGGCTGGATGGCCGTCCGCAACTTCCACGAGGGCTTCGGCGTCGACTGGCGGCAGGTCTTCAACACCGAGGACCGCACCGAGGTCGAGGCCAACTGCCGTACCAAGGAGCTGGAGTTCGAGTGGACCGAGGACGGCGGCCTGCGCACCCGGGGCATCCGCCGGCCCGTGCACGTCCACCCCGTCACCGGTGAGCGGGTCTGGTTCAACCACATCACCTTCTTCCACAACACCACGCTGGCCCCCGACGTCCGCGAGGGCCTGCTGGAGCTGTTCGGCGAGGACGACCTGCCGAGCGACACCTTCTACGGCGACGGCGGGGTCATCCCGGACGAGGTCACCGCCCACCTGCGGGACTGCTACCGGGCCGCCTCCACCCGCTTCGACTACCGCTTCGACGACATCCTCGTCGTCGACAACATGCTCGCCGCGCACGGCCGGGAGCCCTTCACCGGGCCGCGCCGGATCGCCGTCGCGATGGCCGAGCCGTACGCCCCGGGTCAGGTGACCGCGTGAGCGCCTGGTTCCGTACCTTCCTCCCGCGCCCCTCGGCGGAGCTGCGGCTGATCTGCTTCCCGCACGCCGGCGGCGCCGCCAGCGCCTTCCGGGGCTGGGCCGAGCTGCTGCCGTCGTCGATCGAGGTGACCGCCGTCCAGTACCCGGGCCGGCAGGACCGCATCATGGCGGACCCGTCGCCCGACATGGACACCCTGGTCCGGGACCTCGCCGCGGAGATCGGTCCCCTCCTGGACCGCCCGGTGGCCTTCTTCGGACACAGCATGGGCGGCACCGTCGCCTACGAGGTGGCCCGCGCGCTGCCGCGCGAACTGCGGCCCGCCCTCGTCCACTTGTTCGCCTCGGCCCGCAAGGCGCCCGGCGACTGCGTACCGCCGGCCCCGGAGTACCGAGGCGACGAGGGCATGCTCCGCTACGTCACCTCGCTCGGCGGCGCCGCGGGCCGGCTCGTCGCCCACGAGGAACTGCGCGACATCGCGCTGTTCACGCTGCGCGCCGACTTCCATCTCATCGACACCTACACCCACCGGCCCGGCGCCCCGCTGCTGTGCCCGATCACCGCGATCGCCGGCGCGTACGACACCGCCTGCACGGCCGCCGACTCCGCCGCCTGGGCGGGCTACACCACCGGCCGCTTCGAGCTGCGCGAACTGCCCGGCGGCCACTTCTACCTGGAGAGCGCCCCCGAACGCCTGATGGACCTGCTCACCGACACGCTCATGCCCGCCCCGGCCGCCCGCTGACCCGCACCACACCCCAAGGAGCACTCCCCATGGCGAACAATCCCTTCGACGACCAGGACGGCCTCTTCCACGTCCTGGTCAACGGCGAGGAGCAGTACTCCCTCTGGCCGGCGTTCGCCGAGGTGCCCGAGGGCTGGACGGTGGCGCTCGCCGAGGCCGGGCGGGCCGCGTGCGTCGAATTCGTCGACACGCACTGGACCGATCTGCGGCCGCTGAGCCTGCGCGCGACGGTGGCGGGGCCGAACCATGGCTGATCTCGTCACCCGGCTGCCGCTCTCGGCGGCCCAGCGCGGCATCTGGTTCGCCCATGTGATGGACCCGACCGGCCGCCGCTACAACGTCGCCGAATACAAGGAGATCCAGGGGCCGCTGGACCTGGAGGTCCTGAAGACCGCCTGGACCCGGCTGGCCACCGAGGCGGACCTGCTGCGCACCGCCCGGATCGAGCAGGATGACACCGGCCTGTACCAGGTGCTGGATGCCGTCGCCGACATCCGCCCGCTGGTCCTGGTCGACCTGACCGGGCAGGCCGACCCGATGGCCGCCGCCGTGGCGTGGATGGACGAGGACCTGCGGACCCCGGTCGACCTCCTGGCCGGCGGCAGCGTCCACACGGTGGCCGTGCTCCGGCTGGGCCCCGAGCACTTCGTGTACTACCAGCGCTACCACCACATCATTCTCGACGGTATGGCCGCGGCCCTGTTGGACCACCGGCTCACCGAGCTGTACACCCAGGCGCTGGCCGGCAGCCCGTGGGAGACCGGCCCCTTCGCGCCGCTCGCGGAGATCCTGGCGGAGGACGCCGCCTACCGTGACTCGCGGGCCGCCGCCGACGACACCGCGTACTGGGCCGAGCGGCTGGCCGGACTGCCGGACACCCCGCGGATCGGCGAGCGCGAGGACAACCCGGCCGGACAGCCGGCCGGCGAGCCGTTCATCCGGCGCAGCGTGCGCCTGACGCCGGGGCAGTCCCAGCGGGTGCGGGACGCGGCCCGATCCGCCCGTACCTCCTGGTCGATGCTGATGATCGCGCTGGTCGCCGCCTATGTGCACCGCGCGTCCGGCAGAAACGAGCTGGTCCTCGGCCTGCCGGTGACCGGCCGCACCACCGGGCCGACCCGCCGCACCCCCTGCATGGTCTCCAACATCGTCCCGCTGCGTCTGACGGTCCGCCCGGAGCACGGGATCGGCGAGCTGATGACCCGGGTCCGCGCCGAGGTCAAGGCCGCGCTGGCCCACCAGCTGCCGCGCTACGAGGACCTGTGCCGCGACCTGTCCCGCGGGGAGAGCGGGCGCCGGATCGCCGCCCCCATGGTCAACATCATGGCGTTCGCGCCGGGCATGGGCTTCCTCGGACAGCCCGGCGTACAGCACAACCTGAGCAACGGCCCCGTCGACGACCTGTCCATCGGCGTCTACGACCTGGGCGAGGAGCAGGGCATCCGGATCGACTTCGACGCCGCCCCCGACACCTGCGACATCGACGCCGTCGCCGCCCACCAGGACCGCTTCCTGCACTTCGTGCAGGCGGCCCTCGACGCGCCCGGCCTCCCCGTCGGCCGGATCGAGCTGCTGCCCGGGACGGAGACCGACCGGCTGATCACCGGCTTCAATACCCCGGACACCGAGGTGCCCGCCGAGGACCGCACGCTCGCCGCGCTCTTCGAGGAGCAGGCCGCCCGGCACCCCGGCCGGATCGCCGTCAGCCACGGCTCCGAGTCCCTGACCTACGCCGAGCTGGAGGAGCGGGCCAACCGGCTCGCCCGGCTGCTCGCCGCCCGGGGCGCGGGCCCCGAAGGGTACGTCGCGGTCGCCCTGGAACGCTCGGCCGACCTGGTGACGGCGCTCCTCGCGGTCGTCAAGGCGGGCGCCGGCTATGTGCCGATGGATCCGCACTACCCGGCCGACCGCCTCGCGTACATGCTTCAGGACGCCGCCCCGGCCCTGGTCGTCACCACCCTGGACGGTGTGGACGCGCTGCCGGACACCGAGGTGCCGCTGCTCGTCCTGGACGCGGCGGACACCCGTGCCGAACTCGCCGCCACGGACCCGGCCTCCCTCACGGACGCCGACCGGACGGCCCCGCTGACCCCCGGCAACCCGGCGTACGTCATCTACACCTCCGGCTCCACCGGCCGCCCCAAGGGCGTGGTGATCCCGCACCGCAACGTCGTGCGCTTGTTCACCGCCACCGGCCACTGGTTCGACTTCGGGTCCGAGGACGTGTGGACCCTCTTCCACTCCTACGCCTTCGACTTCTCCGTCTGGGAGCTGTGGGGCCCGCTGCTGTACGGCGGCCGGCTCGTCGTCGTCCCGCACGCCGTGAGCCGCTCGCCGCAGGAGTTCCTGGCGCTGCTCGCCGAGGAGCAGGTGACCGTCCTCAACCAGACACCGTCGGCGTTCTACCAGCTGATGCGGGCCGACGCCGAGCAGCCGGTCGGCGAACTGGCGCTGCGTCGCGTCGTGTTCGGCGGCGAGGCCCTCGACCTGGGCCGGCTCGGCCCCTGGCAGCGGGCCCACCCGGAGGCCGTCCTCGTCAACATGTACGGCATCACCGAGACGACCGTGCACGTCAGCCATCTCGCGCTCGACGAGGCCGCCACCGAGGGCCAGACCCGCAGCCTCATCGGCCACGCCATCCCCGACCTGAGGATCTACGTCCTCGACACCGCGCTGCGGCCCTCCCCGGTCGGCGAGCGCGGCGAGATGTACGTGGCGGGCGCCGGACTCGCCCGCGGCTACCTCGGCCGCCCCGACCTGTCCGCCGACCGGTTCGTCGCCGACCCCTTCGGCGCGCCCGGTTCACGCATGTACCGCACCGGCGACCTCGCCCGCCGGCACGCCGACGGCGGACTCGAATACCTGGGCCGCGCCGACCACCAGGTCAAGATCCGAGGCTTCCGTATCGAACTCGGCGAGATCGAGAGCGTCCTGCTCGCCCAGGAGAAGGTCGCGAGCGGGGCGGTCGTCGTCCGCGAGGACCGCCCCGGCGACAAGCGACTGGTCGCCTATGTGGTGCCCGCCCCGGGCGCCGCGTTCACCGACGGAGAGCTGCGCGGCGCGCTCGGCGCGGAGCTGCCCGCGCACATGGTCCCGGCGGCCTTCGTCACCCTCGAGGTGCTGCCGCTGACCGCCAACGGCAAGCTCGACACCCGCTCGCTGCCCGCCCCGGCCGCCGGCGGCTCCGGCACGGGCCGGGCCCCGGCCACCCCGCGCGAAGAGACGCTGTGCGCGCTGTTCGCCGACGTCATCGGGGTCGAACGGGTCGGCGCCGACGACTCGTTCTTCGACCTCGGCGGCGACAGCATCATGGCCATCCAGCTGGTCTCGCAGGCCCGCCGGGCCGGACTCGTGCTCAGCCCGCGCGAGGTGTTCCGGCTGCGTACCCCCGGCGCCCTCGCCGAGGCCGCCACCGAGCCGGCCACCCGGCCGGCCGAGGCCCCGGGCGCGGGCCTCGGCGAGCTGCCGCTGACCCCCGTGATGCGCTGGTCGGACGAGCGCGGCGGCCCGCAGGACGGCTACAACCAGTCGGTGGTGCTGCGGGTTCCGGGCGAACTGACCCTGCCCCGCCTGGTGGCCGCCGTCCAGGCCGTCCTCGACCGTCACGACGCGCTGCGCGCCCACCGCACCGACCACGCACTCGTCGTCGGACCGGTCGGCTCCGCCGACGCCTCGGCCGCCGTCCGCCGCGTCGAGGCGACCGGACTCGACGAGACCGCGCTGGACGCCCTCGCCGACACCGAGGGACGGGCCGCGCTCGCCACCCTCGCCCCGCGCGAGCCCGGCGGCATGCTCCGCGCCGTCTGGCTCGACCGGGGCACCGGACAGCCGGGCCTGCTGGTCCTCGTCGTCCACCACCTCGCGGTCGACGGCGTGTCTTGGCGCGTCCTCGCCTCCGACCTGGCCGAGGCCTGGGCCGCGGTGTCCCGTGGCGAGACCCCCCGGATCGACCCGGTCGGCACCTCGCTGCGCACCTGGGCCCGCCGGCTCGCCGACGCGGCCGTCTCCCCGGAGCGCGAGGCCGAACTGCCGTACTGGAGCGAGGTACTCTCCCGAGGCGGCGCCCCGCTCGCGGAGCGCGCCCTCGACCCGGACCGGGACACCCTGGCCACCGTGGGCCGGCTGACCCTGCGGCTGCCCGCCGAGGCCACGCACGCCCTGCTCACCACCGTCCCGGCCGCGTTCCACGCCGAGGTCAACGACGTCCTGCTGACCGCCTTCGCGCTCGCCTGCCGGCGCTGGCGCGACGACGGCGGGCCGGTCCTCGTCGACCTGGAGGGCCACGGCCGTGAGGAGTCGGCCGTACCCGGCGCCGATCTGTCGCGCACCGTCGGCTGGTTCACCAGCATGTACCCGGTGCTGCTCGACGCCCCGGCCGACCCGGACCACGACCCCGGCGCCGCCCTGAAGGCCGTCAAGGAACAGCTGCGCGCCGTCCCCGGCAAGGGCATCGGCTACGGCCTGCTGCGCCATCTGAACCCGCGGACCGGCGCCCGGCTGGCCCCGCTCGCCGGCCCCGAGATCGGCTTCAACTACCTGGGCCGCTTCTCCGCGCCCGCCACCGCCGCCGACTGGGCGGTCATTCCGCGCCTGGGCGACGGCATCCCCGGCGGCCTGCCCGGCATGCCGCTCGGCCACGTCCTCGAACTCGACGCTCTGACCCAGGACGGCCCCGCCGGACCGGAACTCGTCGCGCGCTGGAGCTGGGCCGGTGACCTCCTCACCGAGCCCGAGGTGGCCGAACTCGCCGCCCTGTGGTTCGAGACCCTGGACGAACTGGCCCGCCACGGCACCCGCCCGGGCGCCGGTGGACGTACTCCCTGCGACATCGCCCCGGCGGTGCTCACCCAGGCCGAGATCGAACTCCTGGAACGCCGCCGACCCGGCCTCACCGACATCCTGCCGCTCTCGCCGCTCCAGGAGGGCCTGCTCTTCCACAGCCTCCAGGCGGGCGACAGCGACATCTACACCGCCCAGATCGAACTCGTCCTGAACGGCCCGCTCGACGCGGCCCGGCTGCGCCACGCCGCCGAGACCCTGCTGGCCCGTCACCCGCACCTCGCCGCCGAGTTCCACCACGAGGGCCTGGACCGGCCCGCGCAGACCGTGCCGGGCGAGATCCGCGTCCCCTGGGCCGCCGACGACCTCACCCACCTGCCCGAGGAGGAGCGGAGCGCCGCCGCGGCCGCCCTGGCCGCCACCGAGCGCGCCATCGGCTTCACCCCCGACGAGGGTCCGCTGCTGCGCTTCACCCTGGTCAGAACGGGCCAGGAAAGCCACCGGCTGCTCCTGACCAACCACCATCTGCTGCTCGACGGCTGGTCCATGCCGGTGCTCGTCCGCGAGCTGCTGAGCCTGTACGCGGCCGGGACCGCCCCCTCGCCGCTGCCCCGGGTCCGCCCGTACCGCGACTTCCTCACCCACCTCGCCGGCACCGACCGGCAGGCGGCCCGCGCCGCCTGGAGCGAGGCGCTCGCCGGGGTCGAGGAGCCCACCCTGGTCCGGCCCTCGGACCCGGGACGCACCCCGACCGTGCCCGGACGGCTGGAGTTCACGCTGACGGCGACCGTCGCCGACGCGCTCGCCGAGCGGGCCCGGACGGCCGGGATCACCCTCAACACGGTGCTCCAGGGCGCCTGGGCACTGGTCCTGGCCCGGCTGACCGGCCGCGACGACGTCGTCTTCGGCGCCACGGTCTCCGGCCGCCCGGCCGAACTGCCCGACGTCGAGGCGATGGCCGGCCTGTTCATCAACACCGTCCCGGTACGGCTGCGCCTCGACGGCCACGAGACCCTCGGCGCCCTGCTGGAGCGGATGCAGCGGGAACAGTCGGCGCTCCTCGGCCACCAGCACCTCGGGCTCTCCGAGATCCAGCAACTCGTCGGTGTGGGAGCGCTGTTCGACACCGCGATGGTCTTCGAGAACTATCCGCTGGACGTGTCCGCGCTGGCCGCCGCCACGGCGGGCTCCGGCCTCGTGCTCGACGGCGTCGACGGCCACGACGCGGTGCACTACACCCTGGGCATGGTCGCCCGGCCGGGTGCCGACGGACTGGACTTCCGGCTCGACCACCAGAGCGACCTGCTCGACGCGGACCAGGCCCGCGGGGTCGCCGACCGGCTGCTCACCGTCCTCACCGCCATCGCCGAGCGGCCCGGCACGCCCGTCGGCCGGCTGGACGTCCTGCCGCCCGCCGAGCGTGCGCTCCTGGTCACCGGCTGGAACGCCACCGACATCCCGGAAGCGGCCCTGCCCCACACCATCCCGGGCCTCTTCGAGGCCCAGGTGGCCCGTACGCCCGACGCCGTCGCGCTGGTCCACGGGGACACCGAACTGACGTACCGCGAGCTGAACACCCGCGCCAACCGGCTCGCCCGGCTGCTCGTACGGCGCGGCGCGGGACCCGAGCGGTTCGTCGCCATCGCCCTGCACCGGTCCGTGGACCTGGTCGTGACCCAGCTGGCCGTGCTCAAGGCGGGCGCCGCGTTCGTCCCGCTGGACCCGAACTACCCGGCCGACCGGCTCGCCTACATGCTCGCCGACTCCGCGCCCTGCCTGGTCGTCACCAGCAGCGCGGTGGCCGACGGCGGACTGCCCCGCTCCGAGGCGCCCCGGCTGCTGATCGACCGCACAGCGTACGACCACCGCTCGGGCCGGGGCCTCGCCGTGCCCCGCGACGCGGGCCGCCCGGCGTACGTCATCTACACCTCGGGCTCCACCGGCCGCCCCAAGGGCGTCGTCGTCACCCACCGGGGCATCGCCTCCATGGTCGCCGCCCAGCGGGCCGGCCTCGGCGTCACCCCGGACAGCCGGGTCCTGCTCTTCGCCTCGCCCAGCTTCGACGCGGCGGTGTGGGAGCTGTGCATGGCCCTGCTCACCGGAGCCCGCGCGGTCCTCGGCGACGCGGACCAGCTGCTGCCCGGCCCGACCCTGGCCGCGCTGATCGCCCGGCACGGCGTCACCCATGTGACCCTGCCCCCCTCGGCGCTCCCCGTGATGCCCGAGGACAGCCTGCCGCCCGGCTCCACCCTGGTGGTGGCGGGCGAGGCCACCGCGCCCGACCTGGTGGACCGCTGGTCCCGGGGCCGGCGCATGGTCAACGCGTACGGCCCCACCGAGTCCACGGTCTGCGCCAGCATGAGCGCCCCGCTGGCCGGCCCGGTGCTCGCGCCGATCGGCGGCCCGATCGCCAACACCCGGACGTATGTGCTCGACGCGCACCTCCAGCCGGTCCCGGCCGGCACCCCCGGCGAGCTCTACCTGGCCGGCTCCGGTCTCGCCCGGGGCTATCTGGGCCGGCCCGACCTGACGGCGGACCGCTTCGTCGCCGACCCGTTCGGCGCCCCCGGATCGCGCATGTACCGGACCGGCGACGTGGCCCGCTGGCGCGCCGACGGCACCCTCGACTACCTCGGCCGCACCGACCACCAGGTCAAGATCCGGGGCTTTCGCGTGGAGCCCGGCGAGATCGAGTCGGCGCTCACCGCCCACCCGGGCATCGAGCGGGCCGCCGTCGTGGTCCGCGAGGACCGGCCGGGCGCGAAGCGGCTGGTGGCCTACACGGTCGGCCAGGACGTGGCCGTCCCCGCCCTGCGCGCCTTCCTCGGCGCCTCGCTGCCGGACTACATGGTCCCCTCGGCCTTCGTGACGCTCGCCGAACTCCCGCTGACCGCCAACGGAAAGGTGGACCAGAAGGCGCTGCCCGCGCCGAGGTCCGTCACGGCCGAGGGCGCCGGCCGGGCCCCGGCGACCTCCGAAGAGGCCCTGCTGTGCGGTCTGTTCGCCGAGCTGCTCGGGAACCCGGCCGCCGGACCCGACGACTCCTTCTTCGACCTGGGCGGCGACAGCATCACCGCCATCCAACTGGTGTCCCGGGCCCGGGCGACGGGGCTCGCGCTCAGCGTGCGCGACGTGTTCGTCCAGCGGACCCCCAGCGCGCTGGCCTCGATCGCCGAGGCGGCGACGGACCAGGAGCGCGAGGGGGAGCAGGCGCAAGTTCCGTACCTCGAAGGGCCGTTCCCCGGCCTGGAGGAGGAGACGGAGGTGCTGACGCGCTCCGACCCGGACCTCGTCGACGTCCTGCCGCTCACCCCGCTCCAGGAGGGCTTCCTCTTCCACTCGCTGCTGAGCGACGACGACGGCGACGGCCCCGACGTCTACACCACCCAGCTCGCCCTCGATCTTCAGGGCCCGCTGGACGCGGACGCCCTGCGGGCCGCGGCCGAGCGGCTCCTGGAGCGCCAGCCGGCGCTGCGGGCCGGGTTCCACTACGACACGGACCGCCCGGTGCAGGTGGTGCACGCCCGAGCGGTGCTGCCCTGGCTGTGGGTCGACCTCGGCGCCGACGACGAGGCCGCGGCCGCCGCCCGCGCTCTCGAAGTGGCCGACGCCGAGCGGGCGTACACCTTCGACCTGGAAGCCCCGCCGCTGCTGCGGATGGCGCTGATCGCCCTGCCCGGCGGCCGGCATCGCCTGCTGCTGACGGCCCATCACATCCTGTGGGACGGCTGGTCGGTACCGATCCTGGTCGAAGAGCTCTTCACCCTGTACGCCGAGCGTGACGGGAGCGGCACCCTGCCCCCGGCCCCGCCGGTGCGCGCCTACCTCGGCTGGCTGGCCGGCCGCGACCGCGCCACCGCCGAGTCCGCCTGGCGGACCGCCCTCGCGGGCCTCGCCGAGCCGACCATGGTCGCACCCGGGATCGCCGAGGAGGAGGCGCGGCCCCAGCGGTCGGTACGGATCGAGCTCTCCGCGGATCTGACCACCCGGCTCCACGCCGGTCTGCGCGCCGCCGGAATCACCCTGTCCACGGCCGTCCAGGCCGCCTGGGCCCTCGTCCTCGCCCGGCACACCGGCCGTGACGACGTGGTCTTCGGCTCGACGGTCTCCGGCCGTACGCCCGAGGTTCCCGGCATCGAACGGATGGTCGGCAACTTCATCAACACCCTCCCGGTACGGGTCCGTTTGGACCCCGAGGAGTCGCTGGGCGGACTGCTCGCCCGGATCCAGGAGGAACAGGCGGCCCTGCTGCCCCACCACCACCTGGGCCTCGGCGACATCCAGCGACTGGCCGGAAACGGGCCGCTGTTCGACACCACGACCGTCGTCAAGAACACCCCGCTGGACTCCGCCGCGCTGCTCGGCCGGGCCGGCGAGGGCCCCGGCGGGCTGCGGCTGACCGGCGGCGACAGCGAGGACGCCACCCACTACCCGCTGCGCATGCAGGCGGTGCCGGGACTGGATTCGACCCGGCTCGGACTGCACCTCGGCTACCTCCCGGACGTCTACCGGCACGAAGAGGCGACAGCCCTGCTGGACCGGATGGCCCGGATCCTCCAGGCGGTCGCCGACGCGAGCGGGACGCCGGTGGGCGGGCTCGAACAGCCGCCGGCCGGCACGGCGGCCGGGCAGGACAGTCCGGCGGCCGCCGGTACGTTCTCGTCGGCAGGCGGGTACTGAACCACCTTGAAGGCGAAGCCGGTTGGGCCCGTCCAGTACAAGATCACTTGATAGGTGTTGGGGTATGAACGACAACCAGACAGTCCGACTCGAACAGGTCAGCCGGCTCTACGCGGCGGGCTCGGCGGCGCAGGTACGCGCCCTCGACGATATTTCGGTGACCTTCGAACACGGCACCTTCACCGCGGTGATGGGACCCTCGGGGTCCGGCAAGAGCACCCTGCTGCAGTGCGCGGCGGGACTCGACCGCCCCGACACGGGGCGGGTCGTCGTGGACGAGGTCGAACTCGGCCCGCTCGGCGAGAAGGCCCTCACCGAACTGCGCCGGGACCGGATCGGCTTCATCTTCCAGGCGTTCAACCTGCTCGGCGCGCTCACCGCCGAGCAGAACGTGGGACTGCCGCTGCGGCTGGCCGGCCGCCGGCCGGACCCGGCCGAGGTACGGGCCGCGCTGGCCCGGGTCGGCCTCGGCGAACGCGCCGGGCACCTGCCCAACCAGATGTCCGGCGGCCAGCAGCAGCGGGTGGCCATCGCCCGCGCCCTGATCACCCGCCCGAAGGTGCTCTTCGCCGACGAGCCGACCGGCGCCCTGGACAGCAGCTCCAGCCGGACCGTCCTGAAGCTGCTGCGCGAACTCGTCGACGACCAGCGGCAGACCACCATCATGGTCACCCACGACCCGGTCGCCGCCTCCTACGCCGACCGCGTCCTCTTCCTCGTCGACGGCCGCGTCACCGGCGAGATGCACCAGCCGACCGCGCGGCGGGTGGCCGAGCACATGGCGCGCCTGGAGTCCGGCCCGGAGCCCGCCGCCGAGGGCGCCCCGGCGGAGACCGAAGCGGCCGCCGGGCCCGTCCGGATCGACGGTGGCCGCTGATGGGGATCACCCTGCTGCTGCCCGTGGCCGTGGCCACCCTGCGCAAGCGGTGGCTCGGCTTCGCCGGCTCCTTCGTCGCCCTCACCCTGGGCGTCGCCCTCATCTCCGCGACGGGACTGCTCGTCAGCACCTCGGCGGGCCTGGAGAACAATGACCCGTCCGCGCCGTCCCTGAAGAAACTGCTCACCTTCATGGCCGGCATGTCCGGCTTCGTCTCCCTCTTCGTCGTCGCCTCGACGTTCGCGTTCGCGGTCGCGGGGCGGCGCCGGGAGACGGCGCTGCTGCGGGCGGTCGGCGCGACCCCGCGCCAGGTCCGGCTGCTCGTCCTCGGCGAGGCGCTCGTCGTCTCCCTGGCCGCCTCGGTCTGCGGCGCGCTCCTCGGCACCGCCGTGGCACCGCTGTTCGCCCGCTGGCTGATCGCCCGGGAAGCCGCCCCCGAGGGCTTCACCGTGGACTTCAGCATCACCCCGCTGCTCGTCGCCGCCGCCGTCGAGGTGGCGGTGGCGGTGGCCGGCGCCTACGCGGCGGCCGGCCGGGCGGCCCGGGTCCGGCCGGTGGAGGCCCTCGGCGACGCGGCCGTCGACGGCAAGGTGATGACCCCCGGCCGCTGGGTGTGGGCCGTCGGCTACCTCGCCGTCTTCGGCACCGTCCTCGCCCTGTTCGCCACCATGCCGCCCGGCATGGACCAGGACCCGCAACTGCGCGACCCGCAGAACCTGCCCGTCTGGACGCTCCTCATCGACGTCATGGCCATCATGGCGGTCGCCCTGTTCGCCCCGCTGCTGATCCCGCCGCTGGTCCGGCTGCTGACCCTGCCCGTACCGCTGGCCTCCGGGGCGGTGGGCCTGCTGGCCCGGCAGAACGCCCTCGCGGCCGTACGGCGCACCGTCTCCACCGCCACCCCGATGTTCCTGGTGATCGGACTGACCGGCACGGTCGTCGGCTCCACCCTCACCTTCGGCGACGCCCGGACCCTCCAGACCCGCGACGCGCTGAGCGCCCGCTACGTCGTCGAACCCGCGAAGGGCCCCGTCCTCGCGCCGGGCACCGTCGAGAAACTGCGCGCCCTGCCCGGCGTGGGCACCACCACCATCCGTACGACCTGGCTGAACGGCCTGTCCGGCGGGGCCGGCTCCTCGCCCGCCGCCGCGGGCACCCTGTCCGCCACCGCCATCGACGGGAACGCCGCCGCCACCTGGCGGCTGCCCGCCGAGGCGGGTTCGCTGAGCGACCTCAAGGGATCCTCCCTCGCCGTCTCCGGCGAACTGGCCAAGGCCAACGGCTGGCAGGTCGGCGACAAGCTGGACACCACCCTCGACGACGGCACCCCCCGCACCCTCACCGTGGTCGCCCTGGTCAAGACCCCGCTGAGCCTCGCCGAAGTGCTGCTGCCGTACTCCGTCGTCGCCGGACACCTGTCCGCCGACCGGGGACCCACCGCCGCCTTCCTCACCGCACCCGACACGGCCACCGCACCGGCCCTGGATCCCGCCGAGGGCGTCAAGGTCACCGCGGCGGACGCGTGGGGAGGGGCCGACGACGCGCGGTCCCACGCCGAATGGATCGCGATGATCGCCATCCTGGGCCCGGCCCTGCTCTACGCCCTGATCGCCATCGTCAACACCATGATGATGTCCACCGGCGACCGGCTGCGGGACTTCTCCACGCTCCGGCTCACCGGCGGCAACGACCGCCAGGTGCTCGCGATGGTGGGAGTCGAGGCACTCCTGACGGCCCTCACCGCCACCGCCCTGGCGCTCCTCGTCACCACCGGCACCCAGGTCGCCACCCTGATGCTGATCGGCAACCGGATCCTGACCGCCGGTCCCGAACTCCCGCTGCGTCTGCCCTGGTCCGCCCTCGGCGGCGCCGCCGCGGCCGGTCTCGCGCTCGCGCTCGTCGCCAGCCTGCTGCCTGCCCGACTGGCGCTGCGCGCCCGGGCCCTGGACCTGGCGGCAGCCCGTCAGTGACACGCCCCGCTCCCCGTACCCCGTATGCCCGCGTGCTCCGCCCGCTCCCTCCCGCCGGAGCGGAACCGAACCGAACCGAACCGAAAGAGGACCGACGATGAGCTTCGCCACGCTCACTCCGTTCGCCGCCACCGCCGCGCCGGCCGATCCGCCCGCCGCGCGACGAGCCACCGTGCTGCTCGCCGAGGAGCTGTCGCCGGCCACCGTCGCCGCGCTCGGCCCGGACGTCGACGTGGTGCGCTGCGACGGCACCGACCGCGCCGCGCTGTTCGCCGCGCTCGCCGACGCCGACGCGGTCCTGGTCCGGTCCGCCACGACCATGGACGCCGAGGCCATCGCGGCGGCGCCGCGGCTGAAGGTGATCGCCCGGGCCGGCATCGGCCTGGACAACGTGGACGTGCCGGCGGCCACCGCCGCGGGCGTCCTGGTCGTCAACGCCCCCACGTCCAACATCGTCAGTGCCGCCGAGCACGCGATCGCCCTGCTCCTCGCCGTCGCCCGCAACGTGGCCCCCGCCGACGCCGCGCTGCGGGCGGGGAAGTGGCAGCGGTCCCGCTTCACCGGGGTCGAACTGTCGGGGAAGACCCTTGGCATCGTCGGCCTCGGCCGGATCGGCTCCCTGGTGGCCGCCCGGATGGCCGCGTTCGGCATGGAGATCGTCGCGTACGACCCGTACGCCGACGAGACCGTGGCCGAGCGCGCCGGCGCGCGGCTCGTCACCCTGGACGAGCTGCTGGCCCAGAGCGACTTCCTCACCGTCCACCTGCCGAAGACGCCCGAGACCCTCGGTCTGATCGACGCCGGGGCGCTGGCCAAGATGAAGCCGGGGGCCCGGCTCGTCAACGCCGCGCGCGGCGGCATCGTCGACGAACAGGCGCTCTACGAGGCACTGGCGGAGGGCCGGATCGCGGGAGCCGCGCTGGACGTCTTCGCCACCGAACCCTGCCTGGACTCCCCGCTGTTCGGCCTGGAGAACGTGGTGGTGACCCCGCACCTGGGCGCCGGCACGGCCGAGGCCCAGGAGAAGGCGGGCACCTCGGTGGCCGCCTCGGTCCGGCTCGCCCTGGCGGGGGAGCCGGTGCCGGACGCGGTCAACGGCTGAGGGCCATCCGCCCTGCCTCTCCCTTTGCCATCGCCCCACCGCCCCTGAACTCCCGTACGGGAGCCGCGCCGTACCGCGGTTCCCGTACGGGCCCGACTTGCACGAGCCGCATGGTGCGACCCGCCTCGCACAGACCGCCCCACGGGCAACGCCCGCCCGTGCCCGCCCACGAACCAGGAGAACGCCGGACATGAGCGCCCAGACCCTCCAGACCCCCCAGCCCGTCGCGTCCCCGCCCTCCGCCGAGATCGTCATCGCCGGTCTGCGCGACCGCATCGACCTCCTCGACGCGGAGATCCTCCGGCTGCTCGACAGCCGCCGGGCCTTCTCCGAGGCCATCCAGGATGCCCGGATCTCGTCCGGTGGCCGCCGCACCGAACTGGGGCGGGAGAACGTCGTCATCAACCGCTACGCCGACCGACTCGGCCGACCCGGCGGGAAGATGGCGATGGCGGTCCTGGAGTTCTGCCGGGGCTCGCTGACGCGCCCGGCGGCGTGACGCCCTGACCCGTGAGGACACGGCCCGGCCGGATCCTCACGACAGCGGAACGAGGGTTCCACGGAAGGGTGGCCAGTCCCACGACGACGAGACGTACACCGAGGAGAACAGCTCCTTGATCAAGGGTGTGAAGGTCCCGTCGCTCGCGCTCGGCGATGACAACGTGACGGTGACGACGCGCGCCGGCACGAGCGCTCCCCAGATCTTCACCATCGAGGGTTGATCGAGGGTGAGGGGCTGTCCGGCGGATCTTGGCGCAGTCGGCCCGTCCCCTGGCAGAAGCACATCAAGAAGATCACCACGAGATCGCCCTGACACCTGACACCTGACACCTGATCCATGCGCAGCCCCCAGGCCCCCATTCCGAAGAGGGAAGGGGGCCTGGGGGCTGCGCATGGGCGCGGGGGCGGGCGGTCGTCAGGGGCCGGGCGGGTCAGCTCGCCTGCGCGAGTGCGGCGGCGCGTACGGGACGTTCCACCGGCAGCGACAGGACGTGGAGCAGCAGGAGCGGGTGGAAGCGGAAGGCGCTGCCCGCCAGACCGCCCACCGTGCCGGGGGAGTGGACCGGCTCCAGGAGCCGGCCGTCGGCGAGCCGTTCCACCAGGTCCTCGGCGAGCCGCAGCGGCACACCGAGGATCGGCGCGGCGGAGACCGGGGTGAAGGCCCGCGAGCCGAGCGCCGACAGCCGGGTCAGCACCTCGCGGTCCTCGGTACCGGTACGGCGCAGCCAGCTCGCCAGGGCGCCGGTCACGTCCAGCTCACCGAAGGAGAGTTCGGCGAGCCGGGTCGGCTCGTCGGCCAGCCGTTGCGCGAGCCGGCCCACCGACCAGTGCGGGCGGGCGGCGAGCCGGGCTCCGGTGATCCGCAGGGCGAGCGGCAGCCCGGCGCAGTACTCCACGATCCGTTCGGCGGCGGCCGGTTCGGCGGTGGTGCGCGCCTTGCCGATGGTCCTGGTGAGCAGGGCGAGCGACTCGGTGCGGTTCATGGCGCCGAGCGCGAGGGTGGCGAGGCCGGTCTCCGCGGCGAGGTGGACATGACCGACGACGAGGACCGCCGAGTGCGGTCCGGCCGGCAGCAGTGGGGTGAGGCCGGCGCTCTCGGAGGCGTTGTCCAGCAGGACCAGGAGCCGGCGGTCCGCCGTGCGGGTCCGGTAGATGCGTACCAGTTCCTCCAGGTCGCGGACGGCGGACGCGGGCGGCTCGGTGCCGAGCGCGCGCAGGAACCGTACGAGGACGTCGCGCGGGTCCTTGGGGATGCCGTCCGCACCGGTCAGGTCGGCGTACAGCTGACCGTCGGGGAACTCGTCCCGCGCCG
Source organism: Streptomyces sp. NPDC046203 (assembly GCF_040646255.1). Lineage (NCBI taxonomy): Bacteria > Bacillati > Actinomycetota > Actinomycetes > Kitasatosporales > Streptomycetaceae > Streptomyces > Streptomyces sp. NPDC046203. Next base: position 74,729 of record NZ_JBEYZX010000018.1, read on the forward strand.
CGTGCGTCGCGTGCACGGCGAGGGCCGTCTTGCCGATGCCGGCCATCCCGGTGATCAGGCAGCGGCGCGGCTCGCCGACGGCTCCGGCGGGGCGGGGGGCGAGCAGCCGGTGCAGCTCGGCCAGTTCGCGGGAGCGCCCGCTGAAGCCCGCGATGCCGGGCGGCAGCATGAACGGCGAGGCGGTGTGCGGGTCACCCTCGGCCGGGCCGTCTTCGGCGGCGGGGTTGCCGGAACCGCCGGGGCCGCCGGGCGCGGGCTGCCCGACCTGTTCGACCTGTTCGACCCGCTCGGCAGGTCCGGCAGGTCCGGCCTGCCCGGCCTGCTCGAAGACCGCGCGCAGGGGTGGGGCGTCGGCGGGCGACGGCTGCGCGGGGAGCGGGTGGGGGAGGGGGAGGGGGGAGCCGCTGCGGGGATTGGGGATACGGGCGAGCGTGGGGCCGGGAGCCGCCGCGGCCGGGGCCGGGGCAGGGGTGGGAGCGGCGGTGGCGGGGACTGGGGCGGGGGCGGCGGGCGGCAGGGTCACCGACGTACGCTCCTCGGCCTGCGGTTCGAGGTCCAGGGTGGCGCACAGCAGAGCCTGGTGCGCGGCCCTCAGACCACTGCCGGGGTCGACCCCGAGCTCGTCGGCGAGCACCGCGCGGCCCTCGTCGAAGACATGCAGCGCGTCGGCCTGCCGGCCGCACCGGTACAGGGCGGTCATCAGCTGCGCCCGCATCCGCTCGCGCAGCGGGAAATCGGCCACCAGCCGGGTCAGTTCGGCCACGATCTGCTGGTGCCTGCCGAGGGCGAGGTCGGCCTCCATCCGGTTCTCCAGGGTGGCGGCGCGTCCCTCCTCCCACTGCGGGACCTCCTCCTCCGCGAGGAACTCGGTGACGTTGACCAGCATGGGACCCTGCCACAGCTCCAGCGCGTCCCGGAGGAGGACCGAGGCCTCCGCGTATCGGCGTTCCTGGAGCGCCTGCCGACCGCACCGGTCGAGACGCTCGTACTCCAGGATGTCGACGCGGCACTCCCCGGTCCTGATCGCGTACCCGGGCGAGCGGCGCTCCAGGGCGACTTCGGGGTCGAGGAGTTTGCGCAGACGTGACACGTACGTATAGATCTGCGCGCTCATCGTGGCCGGCGGCTCGGCTCCCCACAGGAGCCGACTGAGCCGGGTGTCCGGCACCACTCGCCCCCGGGCCAGCAGGAGGGCGGCGAGAAGGGTGTGCATCTTCGTTCCCGAGAGGGCGATGCGCGAGCCATCTCGGGTGGCCTCGACCGGGCCAAGCAGTTGGAGGTCCATGAGTTCCTGTCGATGACGGGCCGTGGTGGGGGCGGCGGCCCCACGATGGCCCGTGGCTCTGTTCCCCCGATGTCGGATCGATTTCGAGCCATTCGGACAGTGATCGGGGAGACGAAATCGGAGCGAAATCGGCCCGACAGTGGTGATCCCTAGTGTCCTTCTCATCGCCCCGGCCACGGTGGCGGCCCTGCACCTGATGAGGAGAGTCCCCATGCGCAGCACCCGCACCGTCGTCGCCCGCTTCCTTTGCTCGGTGGCCGCCGCCGTCGCCCTCGGCGCGGGTGGTGCGAGTGGCGCGGGTCTGACGCTGGCGAGCGAGGTGCCGTGGACCAATCCGACGCCCGTCCTCGGGCCGTCGCACAGCGTGCTCGCCTCCGAGGTGCCGTGGACGGGTCCGACGCCCGCCCCGTAGTCGCCGTGGACCGTGCTCGCCTCCGAGGTGCCGTGGACCGCTCCGGTGGAGCCGGGCACGGATGGCGGGACCGCCGACGGCGACGCGACCAGTGAGGTGCCCTGGACCTGATCGTCCCCCGTGACCACGAACGGGAGGCCCGAAACCGCTGTCCTGCGGCTTCGGGCCTCCCGTTCGTGGTCACGGCTCCGGGACGCGATGCCGCCTCCGCCCTCCGGGACACCGGTCCGGCCTGGTCAGGCCCAGTCAGGCCCAGTCAGGCCAGGTTCGTGCCGGTCCGGCCCGCGAGGGCTTTCGCATCGGCCCTCAGGGAATCCGGTGCGGCCCACCGGCTGATGTCCGGCTCTTCAGGACATCGGCTCAGCCTTCCAGTACGTCGATGAGGACCTCCGGTGCGACGGGGCCGACGGCGGAGATCACCGTCGGCAGCGCCCGTGCCATCCGCTCCTGCCAGACCGGGGTGCACAGCTCCTCGAACACGGCGCGGGCGGACTCCAGCCGGCCCGCGGCCTCGGGTTCCCCGTGCACGGCGAGCGCGAAACCGAGATCGGCCTCGATACGGGCCCGCAGGAACCGGTCGGACACCTGCTCGGCCCCCTCCAGCGCCTGGAGCAGCGCGTGTTGCGCGCCCTCCCAGTCGCCCTGACGCCAGCGGGCCTCGCCGATGCCGCGCAGCGCGTGCGCCTCGCCGAGCCGGTCGCCGTCCCCGCGGGTCAGTTCGAGGACCGTCCGGCAGGCCCGCTCCGCGCCGACCGGGTCGCCGAGCCGCAGCAGGGCCTCGGCCAGCCGGTAGGTGTTCTGGGTCTCGCCCCGGACACTGCCCGCCTCCCGGCTCTTGGCGATGGCCCGCGCGCACAGCTCCTGTCCCTCGGCCAGGTTGCCGCGTTCGAGCTCCAGTTGGGCCATCAGGCCCAGCACATGGGACTCGCCCGCCGTGTCGCCGGCTGACCGGAATCCTTCCAGGGCCTTGGCCGCGTCGCGTGTCGCGCCGTCGAGATCCCCGGAGAAGCGGGCGCACAGGGCCAGATTGCGCAGGGTGACGGCGCGGCCGTGCACCTCGCCGACCTCGTCGAAGAGGATGAGGGAGCGGGCGAGTAACGGCTGCGCCTGCGGGTACTGGCGCTGATAGATCGCCAAGGTCGCCAGTGAGCGCAGCATGGTCGCCTCGCCGAGGGCGTCCCCGGTGCGGGTGGCGGCGCCGAGGGCACGCTCCGCGCAGGTGCGCCAGTCCTCCAGATAGTTGTGCGCCTCGAAGAGCGGGGTGACGTTGAGGGTGAGCGCCCAGGAGTAGGCGGCGAACTGGTCGCCGGCGGCGGACTGGCTGATCACGTCGCCGAGGGCGACACGCTCGGACTCCAGCCACTTCATGGGGTCTTCGAGAAGCTCGTCGACCAGGTGGTCGGGCAACGGCAATGATGTCACCCGGCCGTACGTGACCTCGTGCGTGCCGCCGTACGTCCGCACCCGGGCCGCGTCGGCCAGGTGGAGCCAGCCGGAGTAGGCCCGCTCCAGGGCGGCCGTCCGCTCCTCCGGGCTCTCCTCCGCGTGGGCGCATTCCCAGGCGAAGAGCCGCAGCAGGTCCTGGAATCGGTACCGGGTGGCGGGCCCGGAGGAACCGACGACCTCCAGGAGCTGTGCGTCGACGAGCTGTTCGATGAGGTCCTCGGCGTCCGCGAGGCCGTCGGGACCGGCGTCGATGAGGGCGGCGCCGACCCAGGAGGCGAAGTCGGGGACGCTGAGGAGGCCGAGTCTTCGGTAGAGCATGCGGGCCGGAGGGGGCAGATCGCGGTAGCTGAGCCGGAATCCGGCGCGTACCCCGCCCTGGCCCGGGCTCAGTTCGTCCAGTCGGCGCCGCTGGTCCTCAAGGCGGGTGACCAGGCTCCGTACCGACCAGTGCGGCTTCGCGACCAGGCGCGCGCCCGCGATCCGCAGGGCGAGCGGCAGCCGGTCGCACAGCTCTCCCAGGCGCTCGGTGGCGCCGGGATTGGCGGCGATCCGCTCCGATCCGGCCACGCCGCCGAGCAGTGCGGTGGCCTCCTGGGCGGACATCGCGTTCAGGCTGATGCGCAGGACGGCGTAGTCGCCGATCAGGTCGTCCATGAGGTCGCGGCCGGTGATGATCACGCAGCAGCGGCCGTTGCCGGGCAGCAGGGGCTGCACCTGGCGGAAGGAACGGGCGTTGTCGAGCACGATCAGGACGCGCTTGCCGCCGAGCACACTGCGGTAGAGAGCGGCGCGGTCGCCGGGGTCGGCCGGGATCTGGGGGGCGGGGACGCCGAGGTCGCGCAGGAAGCGGTCGAGCGTGACGGCGGGCGAGACCGGCTTGTACGCCTCGTCGTAGCCGCGCAGATCGGTGAAGAGCTGGCCGTCGGGGAACCGGGCGGCGATCTGGTTGGCCCACTGGTTGGCCAGCGCGGTCTTGCCGACTCCGCCGATTCCGCTGATGGCGGCCATGGCGAGCGGAGACTGGCCGAGGCCCTCGTCGAGCATCCGGTCGAGAGCGCTGAGTTCCCGGGTGCGTCCGGTGAAGGAGGCGGAGACTGTGGGGAGTTGGGCGGCGATGCGGGGCGCCGGGGGAGGAGCCAGGTCGGCCGGCGGCTGGGTGAGCTCGGGGGAGTCGCTCAGGACGAGGTCGTGCAGGCCCTGGAGGACGGGCCCGGGCTCGATGCCCAGTTCGTCGACGAGGAGCCGGCGGCCCTCGCGGAAGATGGCCAGTGCCTCGGCGCGGCGTCCCGAGCGGTACTGGGCGAGCATCAGATGGGCTCGGGCCTGCTCGCGCAGCGGGTTGGCCTGCACCAGCGAGTGGAGCTCGGGGACGAGCGCGTGGTGGCGGCCGAGTTGGAGCCGCAGACCGGCGTACTCCTCGTGGACGTCGAGGCGCTGTTCCTCCAGCCGGGCCGCCTCCTGCTCGATGTGCGGCCCGGCCACGCCGTCGAGGGCGCGCCCGCGCCAGAAGGAGAGCGCCTCGGCATAGCGGTCGCAGGCCTCGGAGTTCTTGCCGCTGCGGGCCAGTTCACGGGCCTGGCGGACGGCGTCCTCGAATGCGATCGCGTCGATGCGGTGGCCCGCCGGATTGAGGACGTACCCAGGATGGGACGTCACGATCAGCGAGGCCATTTCCTTGAATACTTTACGAAGTCCCGCGATGCAGATGGCGATCTGGTTGCGGGCGGTCGTGGGCGCACCGGCCGGCCAGACGGCCTCCGTGAGGGCGTCCACGGAGACGACCCGGCCGGGCGACAGCAGCAGCATGGTCAGCACCGTCCGCTGTCGCGCTCCGCCCAGATGGACGGACGCACCGTCGATCTGCACGTCCAATGGCCCTAGAAGACCGAAATCGACCTCTCGCATTGCAGTGCCCCCTGTGCGCGCGTGGTGCGGGTTCCATGGATGTACTCGCCATGCGATCAGTTACCGGCGAGTAGATCCATCTGGATACTCACGGAACACGTCCAGGAAGTTGCCCCAGGCGCTCGTTGGCTCATGGACGGAAAAGACTTGCGTAAAGATTCCGTGTAGTTGTGCAGGAGTTTCGTGACATTCCAGCCCTCCACTCTCATGCGCACCGGCACCGGGACAGCCCGGAGCCCTGCCCGGGGAGGACCCCTGATGCGCCGTCAACTCACCGCCGTCGCCGCGACCGTTATCGCTGGAATGATCGCCCTTGCCACCCCGGCCGCCGCGGCCCCGGCCGACAAGTCGCAGGTGCTCTCCGGATGGACGCAGACCAGCGCGGCCAGCTACAACTCCTGGGTGTCCGCCCGGGCCGGCCAGAGCAGCTGGTCGGCGTACGGATTCGACTGGTCGACCGACTACTGCTCGTCCTCCCCCGACAACCCGTTCGGGTTCCCATTCCAGACCGCCTGCGCCCGCCACGACTTCGGCTACCGCAACTACAAGCAGGCCGGCACCTTCAGCGCGAACAAGTCGCGCCTCGACGACGCCTTCTACGCCGACCTCAAGCGCGTGTGCTCGGCGTACTCGGGCGCGAAGGCCACCTCGTGCGACGCCACGGCCTGGACCTACTACCAGGCGGTGAAGGTCTTCGGCTTCACCGCGGCGGTGGACAACAGGGCGGGGGCCTGATCCTGGGATCGACGCGGGGCCTGACCTGGGGTCTGCCTCCGGTCGGGCCGGAGACGGCCGCTCGCGGGAAGATCGCACCGCGAGCGGCCGTTTCGGTGTGCGTTCAGCCTCGACTCGCTCGGCTCGGCCGACGTGGACCTCATGCGGCGCCGAAGACGGTCCACAGGTCGAGGAGTGCGCGGTGGCGGGCGGTGCGGAAGACGGCCCACTCGCTCCGAGCGCCTGACGGGTAGTCAAGGAATGCGGGGCGTGCCGCCCCTTCATCTGACACGCCCGCCATATGCACCCTGGGTCAAACGAGCGGCGCGCGCCCGCTGCCCGAGCTCGAGTTCATCCACGAGGGCGATCTGAATCTGTACGTCCGGGGCCAGTGCGACAACGCCCAGTGCATGGCCGAACCGGGCTACGGCACCCGACTCGACGAGCACTTCACCGACGCCGAACTCCACGGCGCGATCGACCGCTTGGCCGGGGCTGCGGTGCTGCGGGGCGCGCTCGCGGGGGTAGGGGAGGATCTGTGCGTGGGACGGGGTGCGGAGGGCGGGGTACTTGATCGAGCGGACGGCGAGGAAGGGGCCGGGCCTGAGGGGGCGAACGGCGAGGCTCCACTTCAGGCCAATCTCGTCCTCGTCGCCGTGTCACCCCCGCGGGGGTGACACGGCGACGGTTACCCGCCCGGTCTGGGCGAGCTGGGAGCACCCCCGCATGCGCGGGGAGCACAATCGGAACTCAACCTCAGCGCCCAGACTCTCGGGGAGCACCCCCGCATGCGCGGGGAACGCAAAGGTTGCCAGGTCCTCCAGTCATACTGCCAGGAACCATCCCCGCGTGCGCGGGGACCCATGGTCAGCCCAGTGTCAGGGCTGTCGCCAGAGAGGTCGCCCCCTTGCGTGGGGGTACGCAGGGTCCCGGCCGCTGTGCGGATCGCGTTCGGTGGCGCCTTGCGTGCGGTGCGTGGCTTTGTTTCATGTACTGAAGCCAGGGCTCGCTCTGCCTCAACCGAGAGTCTGTGCCCTGCGGTTCACCTGTTGTCCGAGTTAATGAGGGTGCAAGAAGTTCAATCGTGAATCTGGGTTCTGCGATTGAAGCAAAGGGTCAAGAACAGACTTCGGCCAAAGTTCCGGCAAGGCAGCCCTGGGGTGTCCCCGGGCCGCTAGGCTCGAAGAGCGGAGGCCGAACGACCCTGGCTCGTCGCTGCAATGACCGCCAGGAGTTCGGCCTCCCGTCTCCGCAGGAACTCAGAGACTCAAGGACTATAACGTGAGCCCGTTAACGACCCCTGACCAGCCCAGCGAGAGCCACACCTGGACTCTCATCGGCGCGATGATCGCCGCCTCTCCCCAACAGCCCTGGATCTGGGCCCTCCTGGTGTCCACCGGCATGGTGCTCTCGCTCTGGCGCAGGCGCTGACGCCCTCCCTGGGGTGGGGCCCGTCCAGCGGGCCCCACCCCAGGCTTCTCGTTCGTCCACCCCGTGCTCATGCCGCAGGTCGCACTATCTGGGGGAATCAGCATGATCCAGAGCTCGAAGACGCCGGGCCCCGCCCGTCCCGCACCCACCTCCGCGGCCCTGTCGGCACCGGCCAGATCCGCATGGGCCAAGCATGATCGCGACAGTGACGGCTGGTTGCCGCTCTGGCGTCACATGGCGGACAGTGGTGCGGTAGCCGGCAAGTTGTGGGACGAGTGGCTGCCCCAGTCCGTGAAGCGACTCGTGGCAGAGTCGGTGCCGGGAGGGGAGGAAGAGGCCGGGCGGCTTGTCCGATTTTTGGCAGTATCTCATGATATCGGAAAATTTTCCCCCGCTTTCGCCTGTCAGGTGGAGCAGCTCTCCGGGCGGATGCGTGACCGTGGTCTGGAGATGCTCACCGCCAGGGAGTACGGGCAGGATCGTCGGTTGGCGCCGCATGGGCTGGCCGGGCAGCTCATCCTCCAGGAGTGGATGGGTGAGCGGTTCACCATGGGGGCTCGCACCGCAGGGCAGTTGGCAGTGGTTGCGGGCGGCCATCACGGAGTCCCGCCAGAGAGCGGGCAGATACACGACCTCCAACTCCGACCCCATCTCCTGCGGCACGTCGGCGCGAGCGAAGAGGTGTGGCGGGCCGCGCAGTTCGAGTTGCTCGACTGGTGCGCCGAACTCACCGAAGCAGCGCCTCTGTTGTCCTCGTGGGGGAAGACCCGGCTGTCGCAGCCGGTGCAGGTGCTGCTGACGGCGGTGGTGATCCTCGCGGACTGGATCGCCAGCGCTCCCGAACTGTTCCCGTACACGCCCGAGTCGTGGCAACCGGAAGGTCCTCACGGTGAAGCGCGCAGACTCAGGGCTGCCTGGGAAGGGCTCGACCTCGCCGAGCCATGGCGCCCCGAGGCGCCGAGCGGATCCGCGCGGGAGTTGTTCGCGGAGCGGTTCCCGCACTTGGCGGGGGTCGAGCCGCGCCCCGTCCAGGTGGAAGCGGTGCGGATGGCGCAAGAGATGGACCCCGGCGGGCTGCTGATCATCGAGGCACCGATGGGAGAGGGAAAGACGGAAGCCGCGCTGGCGGCGGCGGAGGTGCTGGCCGCGCGCTCCGGTGCCGGCGGGCTGCTGCTGGCCCTTCCGACCCGGGCGACCGGCGACGCGATGTTCGGCCGGCTGCTGTCCTGGATGGAGGCACTGCCCCAGGACGGAACACGCTCGTGGTCGGTGGTGCTGGCGCATGCCAAAGCGGCTCTGCAGAGCGAGTGGGCCGGACTGCTGCGGACCGGGAACCGAGCGATCACGGCGGTGGACCCGGACGGCGACGAGAACGGCCGTATGAAACGAGGACGGCGCCCTTCCGGAGTTCACGCGCACCAATGGCTGCGCGGCAGGAAGAAGCAGCTCTTGGCCTCCTTCGCCGTCGGCACCGTGGACCAGGTGCTGTTCGCGGCGCTGAAGAGCCGCCACCTGGCGCTGCGGCATCTCGCGGTCGCGGGCAAGGTCGTGGTGATCGACGAAGTGCACGCGTACGACGCGTACATGAACCGGTATCTCGACCGGACGCTGGAGTGGCTGGCCGCCTACCGGGTGCCGGTGGTACTTCTCTCCGCCACCCTGCCCGCCGAACGCAGGCGCGCGCTCGCCGCCGCCTACGCGGGGGCGGAAGGCGCCGCCGGCGTCGAGGCGGCGGCCGACGCGTATCCGCTTCTCACGGCCGTCTCACCGGGCCATGAAGCGCGGATCGCGCGACCGGCCGCGGCCTCGGGGCGAGGAGTGAACGTTGCCCTGGAACGACTGGACGATGATCCCGCCGTACTGGCGGACCGCCTGGCCGTCGAACTGGCGGACGGCGGATGCGCGCTGGTCGTACGGAACACGGTGGCGCGGGTCATGGAGATGGCCGAAGTCCTGCGCGAGCGGTTCGGGGACGACGCGGTCACCGTGGCGCACTCGCGCTTCCTGGCGGCCGATCGGGCGAGCAACGACGCCCGACTGGTAAGCCGTTACGGTCCGGGCGGCCGACGGCCGGACCGGCATGTGGTGGTGGCCAGCCAGGTCGTGGAACAGTCGTTGGACGTGTCCTTCGACCTGATGGCGACCGACCTGGCCCCGGTCGACCTCGTGTTGCAGCGGATGGGGCGGCTGCACCGGCACACCGCGTCCAGACCGTCACGTCTGGCCACGCCCAGGTGTCTGATCACCGGAGTCGCCGACTGGAGCGCCTCGCCTCCGGAGCCGGTGAAGGGATCGAGGGCGGTGTACCGGGGCGACTGGACGCTACTGCGCGCACTGGCGGTGCTCGGACCGCATCTCGACGGGGAGCCGCTGCGGCTGCCGGCGGACATCAGCCCGCTCGTACAGAGGGCTTACGGTAACGACCCGCTCGGCCCGCCGGAGTGGGCGGGGGAACTGGCTCTAGCGCAAGAGCGGCACCGTGGGTTGTTGAAGACCAAGCAGCACCGGGCCGACGGTTTTCTGCTGGGGCCGGTGAGGCCGGCCGGCAGACCGCTCTACGGATGGCTGGAAGCGCATGCCGGAGACGCGGACGACACCGGGGAAGGGCGCGCGCAGGTCCGGGACGCCGAGGAAACGCTGGAGGTACTCGTCATCCAGCGGTCGCGGGACGGGAGGCTGTCCACCGTGCCCTGGCTGGAGGACGGCAGGGGTGGGTTGAACCTGCCGAGGGACTTTCCACCGAGCAGGGCGGCGGCGGAGGCGGTGGCGGCCAGCGCGCTCACGCTCCCGGGCCGCTTCAGTCACCAGGGCGTGATCGGTCGCACCATCGCCGAGCTGGAGAAAATCCTGATCCCGGCCTGGCAGGTGAAGGAATGCCCGTGGCTGGCCGGGGAGCTGCTGCTGGTTCTCGACAGCGATTGTCAGACCCACCTGGCAGGCTACGAGTTGAGGTACAGCCGAGCCGAAGGACTGAGCTTCGCCGAGGCCGGCGTGCCCGTGACCGTCGCAAGCGGCCCGGACGGCATAGGGACGGACGGAGCGGGAGGCGGGCCGGGAGAGCGGCAGGCGGCCTCGTCGAGGAGCGGCACCGGCGAGCGGCATGGTGCGATCGCCGATGGAACGAGCGTGGAGGCAGGAGAGGTGAGCACGCGGAGGGAAGCGGAGAACGTGGGGGAGGCGAGCGCGGAGATCGCCGGCCCCCCGACATTCAACCTGGCCGACGACCCGTGGATTCCAGTGCAGCGGACCGACGGCGGTGAGGTCGTGGAGCTGTCCCTGAGGGACGTCTTCGCGCGCGCCGGCGAGCTGCGGGGAATCGTCGGGGACGTACCCACACAGGATCTCGCCCTGCTGCGGCTGGCGTTGGCCGTCCTGTACGACGCGCTCGACGGGCCCGTCGATCTCGACGCATGGGTGGACCTCTGGGAGGAGACCGACCCCTTCGCCGAGGCGGTGGAATACCTGGACCGGCATTCCGCGAGCTTTGGGCTCCTGGACGACGAGCGGCCGTTCTTCCAGGTCCCTGGCCTTCGGACGGAGAAGGGTGACGTGGCCCCGCTGAGCCGGATCGTCGCCGACGTGCCGACCGGCTCGGCCCTGTTCTCCATGCGACGGCCGGGCGTGGAACGGCTTTCCTTCGCGGAGGCGGCTCGCTGGCTGGTCCACGCGCACGCGTTCGATGTGTCGGGGATCAAGTCCGCGATGCGTGACGACGCCCGGGGGAAGGCGGGCAAGGTGTACCCGCTCGGGGTCGGCTCGCTCGGCTCGCTCGGGGGAGTCTTCGCGGAAGGCGGCACCTTGCGGGACACTCTCCTGCTCAACCTGATCCCGTTCGAGAACGCCTACGGGGGCAGTGGCTTCGCGGACGGAATCGCGGACGATCTTCCCGTCTGGCGCAGAGAGAAGCCGTGGGGGCCGGGCCCCCGAGGCGACCAGGGCGGCGGACCCGAGCCGGCAGGACTGCGGGATCTCTACACCTGGCAGTCGCGCCGGATCCGGCTGGAGGCGGACGGGACCGGGGTGACCGGAGTCGTCCTGGGCTACGGCGATCCGCTGCTCCAGGAGTCCCCCTGGCTGCTGGAGCCGATGAGCGCGTGGCGCCGCAGTCCGACGCAGGAGAAGAAGCGGCAACGCTCCGTCTTCTACGTGCCACGGCGGCACGATCCGCGCCGGTCGGCGTGGCGGGGACTCGAAGCGCTGCTGCCCGCCAGGCGCTCCGGAGAGGCGGCGGGATCGGACGGCGCCCCCGCGGCACTTCCGCCCCGTGTCGTCCGGTGGATCACCGAAGCGATCACCGAAGCCGGAGTCACACCGGACACCCTCGTCCGCCTGCGGACCGTCGGATTGGAATACGGCACCCAGCAGTCGGTCGTCGACGAGATCGCGGCGGACGCCGTGGTGCTCCCGGTGGTCGCTCTGCACGCCGACAACCCGGTCTTCGGGGCAGCCGCAGTCGACGCCGTCCACGACGCCGAGCAGGCGGTGAAGGCACTCGGGAGTCTTGCCGCGAACCTCGTCCTCGCCTCTGGAGGAGAGCGTGCGGACCAGGCCGCCGAGACCGTGCGCGATCTCGGGTACGGCGCGCTGGACGGCCCGTACCGCGCCTGGCTGCGGCAACTGGCCCACCAGACGGACCTCCTGACGGCCCGGAAGCAGTGGCGGGAGACGGCGTCCCGGAACATCCGGCGACTCGCCCGGCAGGAGATCCGGTCCGCCGGTCCGGCGGCCATGGAGGGCCGGATGGTCGACCTGCCGGGCCGTGACAAGACGTATCTCGACGCGGGGCGGGCCGAACTCTGGTTCCTCGCCCGCCTGGAGAGAACGCTGGGTGCACCGGTTCGGCCGGCCCGAGGGCCGGGTGACCCCTCCTGAGCGGGCCCTCCACGCGAGCCACCGTCCCCAAGTCCGGCCCCTCCCGGAGCGGGTGCCGGCAGCCGAACCCTTCCTTGCCCCCAGGAGAAGAGAACATGGCATCGCATCACCCCTCAGGACCGGTCGGACGGTCCTGGGAACTTCCCGCCCGCACGGTTTCCCAGGTCGTGAACAAACTGGGGAACGGATACCGGCAGGACGCCCCCTGGGCCGTCGCGGCGATCGCACGACTCCGCCGTGAGGCCGGCAAGGAGGTGCACGTCTCTCCCACGGCCTGGGGTCTCGAGCACCTGGAGAAACTGGCGGAACTCCGGGAGGAACAGCGGGAGGAGGAAGCGGCGGCGAGCGGCACCGGCCGTGCGAGCCGCGCGTACCTCTCCTCCTGGGAGTACGCCGCCCGGGACGTCAGGGAACAGCAGGAGGACACCGCCGTCCATCTGGCGGTGACGCTGTGGGCGTTGCACCAGCAGTCGGTCCGGGACGACGACATGCACCAGCGGGGGTGGACGCTGGGCCGGGCGGTGCGACGCCTCGCCGAAGGCCGTACCGGCGCACGGGACGCGCCGGCACGCGGAGGAGCTGCGGCCGACGGTGAGAGTGACAGTAAGGCCGATGGTGCGGGCAGCGGACCACAGGCAGCCGGACCGGCGGCGGAGACGACGGCGGCGGACGCGGATATCAACGAGGCCGTGCGCCGCCGGTTCGTCCGCGTCGGCAGCGCGTCGGACGCCGAAGTCCTGGCGACCCGGCTGCGCGAACTGGTGCTGCTCCTTCGCGCGGCTCGCATCCCTCTGGACTACGCGCTGCTCGCGGACCACCTGCTGCTGTGGCAGGGCGAGGAACGGCGGGACACGGTGCGCCGATCCTGGGGACGCGACTTCCACCGCCGCTACCGATCGGCGGACAAGGCCTCCGGTGACGGCGCGGACGACTCACCTGGCTCCCCGAACGACCTGGACGACGAGCCCCTGGACCCCGAGGAGTCCGACGGCGACGCGTGACCGCCCCCGACAGGCCACGCGCCGAGCACGCCCCGAGCCCACCTGCGACCGCATGCGGCGGCCCTTGACCCCGGCTGTCCGCCGGTCCCCCGCCCGTTGACGAGAGAACGGAACATTTCGTGACCCGCACGATCCTGGACATTCACATCCTGCAGAATGTCCCGCCGAGCAATATCAATCGCGACGACACCGGAACCCCGAAGTCCGCCTATTACGGAGGGGTTCGCCGCGCCCGGGTGTCCAGCCAGGCGTGGAAGCGCGCCACCCGGCAGCGGTTCGGGGAACTGCTGCCGCCGGAGGACCTGGGCGTGCGGACGAAGAAGGTGGTGGAGGCGCTGGCGCAGCGCATCGGCGCGTACGACTCCGACCTCGCCGGCAACGCCGAGAAGCTGGCGGAGGAGGTGCTGAAGGCCGCCACCGGCTCGTCGTTCGAGGTGCCGAAGCGCAAGGCGAAGAGCGACGCCGAGGGGACGGCGGTCGCCGAGGCGAAGTACCTCATGTTCCTCAGCCGTCGTCAGCTCGACGCCCTGGCCGAGCTCGCCGCCACGGCGAGCGGGGGCGGAGACGTCGAGACGCTGAAGAAGTCCTTGAAGGACAAGGAGCAGAAGGCACGCGCCCGCCGCGCGGTCGACACCCGGCACTCGGTCGACATCGCGCTCTTCGGCCGGATGGTCGCCGACTCCGCCGATCTCAATGTCGACGCGGCCACCCAGGTCGCACACGCCCTGAGCGTGCACCGCTCCGACATCGAGTCGGACTACTACACGGCCGTCGACGACCTCAACGAGGAGTCCGAGAGCGGCGCCGGCATGATCGGCACGATCGACTTCAACTCCGCGACGCTGTACCGGTACGCGGCTGTCGACGTGGACGAACTCCAGTGCAATCTCGGCGCCGGTCTCCAGGACGACGAGCCGTCGAGCACCCCTTCCGTCAAGGCGGTCACCGCCTTCCTGGAGGCGTTCATCACCTCGATGCCCACGGGCAAGATCAACACGTTCGGCAACCACACCCTGCCCTCCGCCGTCGTCGTCACGATCCGTGACCGGTGGCCCCTGAGCTTCGTGGGCGCGTTCGAGAGGCCGGTTCCGAAGACCGAGCAGGGCGGCTTTCTCCTGGAGAGCTGCCGCCGACTCGCGGAGTACGTACCGGACGTGCAGCGGCAGTACGGGCTGGAGTCCGACCCGACCTGGGTCTTCCGGGTGGGAGAGGAGACCCGTGACCTGGCGCCCCTCGGTGGCGGGGTGACGCTGAAGGAACTGCTGGACCAGGTCGGAAGCGTGGTCGGGGAGAGGCTGGAGTCCGGCGCGTGACGACACTGCTGCTGCGGCTCGCCGGGCCGCTCCAGGCCTGGGGCGCTTCCTCCCGGTTCGTCCAGCGGACCACGGAGAACGCCCCCACCAAGAGCGGAGTACTGGGCCTGCTGGCCGCCGCCGAAGGCCGGCCGCGCGACGCCGACCTGTCGGATCTGGCCGCCCTGCGCTTCGGCGTCCGCGTCGACCAGCCCGGCACCCGGCTGAAGGACTTCCACAAGGCGGAGAACACCGACACGGGTCGCGTCATGCCGCTGTCGGATCGCTACTACCTCACCGACGCCGTCTTCGTGGCGGGCGTGGAGGGCGAAGACGAGTTCATCCGGAGGCTGCACGACGCCGTCGCCGCGCCCCGCTTCCTCCCGTACCTGGGACGCCGCTCCTGCCCCCCGTCGCTTCCGCTTCTCCTCAAGGAGGGCTCGCTCACCGACCGGCCGCTGGCCGATGCCCTGCGAGAGGTGCCGTGGCAGGCGTCCGACTGGTACAGGCGGCGGACCGAGCACGTGTCCCAGGCGTACGGCGGGAAGGGCAAGAGCCCCAGCCCGGCGGAACTGGACCTCCTGTTCGACTGCGACCCCGGCGAGCTTCCCGACTTCACGCTTCGGGACACGCCGCTCACATTCGACCCGCGCCACCGGCAGTACGGGGTGCGCGGCGTACGGAGCAGTCACGTGGAAGCGCCTCCGCCGCACGACCCCACCGCCCACCTGCGCCCGGCGCCGCCGGTCGCGCCGCCACCGCCGTCCGGAACGGCTTCCGCCATACATGGCACCAAATCCGACCGCCCCGCCACGGATGTCTCCTAGGGACCGACGATGTACCTGACCCGCTTCCGCATCAATACCGCCCGGTCCGAGGCGCGACGGCTCCTCGGTTCCCCGCACCGCCTGCACGGAGCGGTGGACATGGCGTTTCCCGAGCCTCCGGCACGGGACGGCACGGGGCCCCGCGTCCTGTGGCGGCTGGACCACGCCCCAGGGGACCGGGTCGACCTGCTCGTCTCCAGCCCCAGCCGCCCGGACTTCACCCACCTCGCCGAGCAGGCCGGCTGGCCGAGCCTCGGCCAGGAGGGCTGGGCCACCTTCGCCTACGGGGAGTTCCTGGACGCCCTCGCCGAAGGCGATATCTGGGCCTTCCGTCTCACGGCGAACCCCGTCCACCACATCCGCCGTGCGCACGACCCGGTCGGCGCACCGACCAAGCGGGCAGCGCACGTCACCGTGCGCCACCAGATCGGCTGGCTGCTGAAGCAACAGGAGCGGGCCGGGTTCGAGGTGCTCCGCCGATCGTTCTCCCAGGTGCCGGAGACCGGGGCCGAGGTTGGGGCTGCCGCCGCCGGCGTGGTGCGGGGAGCCGAGCGGGCGGTGAACGATGACGGGCCGGGGGCTGTCGAGGACCGTCGTACGACGACGGGGCCGGAGTCGGCGTCGGAGTCGGCGCCGACCGTGCCGGAGAAGGACGATGAGGGGAACTATCAAGTCGTCGTCCACGACCGTGTGCCGGTTCAGTTCGGCAAGCGGCCGGGGAGCTCGGCACGTTCGGCTCCCGGGCCCGGGGCGGATGTCCGCTTTGCGCGGGCCACGTTCGACGGACGCCTCCGGATCACCGATGGGGCGGCGTTCCGCCGCGTCCTCACCCACGGACTGGGCAAGTCCAAGGCGTACGGCTGCGGACTCATGACCCTCGCACCGGCACGGTGAGCCGCATGAACACCGTGGGCAAGCGCAGCCTCTCCTCGCCACGCGAACTCACGCGGGTCGGTGAGCGCGTCTCCTTTCTCTACCTGGAACGCTGCACCATCCACCGCGACGACAACGCCATCACCGCGACGGATGCCGACGGCGTCACCCACATCCCCTCCGCCGCCCTCGGAACGCTGCTCCTGGGACCCGGCACCCGCGTCACCCACCAGGCCATGGCCCTTCTCGGGGAGAGTGGCGCCGCAGTGATCTGGGTGGGTGAACACGGAGTGCGCTTCTACTCCGGTGGCCGCGCTCTCACTCGTTCCTCGGGGCTGGTGGAAGCACAGGCGACGGCATGGGCGAACCGCCGTACGCGTGTCGAAGTGGCCCGCGCCATGTACCGTCTGCGGTTCCCGGACGAGGATCCCGCAGGCCGCACGCGTGACGAACTGCTGCGGATGGAGGGACGAAGGGTCAAGGAGTGCTATCGCCGGGAGTCCGTCAGGACGGGAGTCCCCTGGGTCCGTCGTGACTACCACCGCGACGACTTCTCCGCGGGCGACGCGCCCAACCAGGGCATCACTGCGGCGGCGCAGTGCATGTACGGCGTCGCCCACGCGGTCGTGGCCGCGCTCGGGTGCTCCCCGGGGCTCGGCTTCGTGCACTCCGGGCATGAACGCTCGTTCGTCCTGGACATCGCCGATCTCTACAAGACGGAGATCGCTATCCCTGCGGCCTTCGACGCGGCCGCAGAGGGCGAGGACGATGTCGCCACCCGGACGCGTCGTGCGCTTCGCGACCGCATCAACAAGAGTGGGCTTCTGAGTCGTTGCGCCGACGACATCAAGAAACTCCTTCGCTGCGACGAAGTCGAAGCGAAGCACGCGGCTTCAGGCGGAGGCGAGGAGGACGCGGATCGCGTGGGCCTGCTGACCGACAGCGGTCACCTGCGCGCATCCGGACGCAACTATGGAGACGAGCCGATCTGGTGACCGTCATCATCCTCACCAACTGCCCGGCAGGGCTGCGGGGTTTCCTCACCCGCTGGCTCCTGGAGATCTCGCCGGGTGTCTTCCTCGGCTCCCCGTCCGCCCGGGTGCGGGACATCCTCTGGGACGAGGTCCGCACGTACTCCGGTCAAGGCCGCGCCCTGCTCGCCCACAGCACCGACAACGAGCAGGGCTTCGCCTTCCGCACACACGAACACTCCTGGCACCCGACCGACCATGAGGGCCTCACTCTTCTCCACCGGCCGGCGGTTCCTGCCCAAGGCAGCTCTTCGGACGGTCCGTCGCCGTCGGATTCGGTCGCTCGGTCGGGGTGGAGCAAGGCGGGGAAGAGGCGGAAGTTCGGTAGATGACGCTTTGTCGTTTAGATCCCTTGTGTGAGCTAAGTCGCGCCTTGGTAAAGTGGGTAAAATCCGGGGTCTGGTGAGGCAAAGCTGCAGGTCGGCTCCTGTGGTCCCCGCGCACGCGGGGGTGGTCCCCCATACGGGTGACCTCACGGGGCCGGTCTCCGGTGGTCCCCGCGCACGCGGGGGTGGTCCCGTCGACAACCTCCTCTGGCACTGCCTCGGCTGGTGGTCCCCGCGCACGCGGGGGTGGTCCCCACCCGGATCGCCCCGCGCGGTCGTCGGACTGGTGGTCCCCGCGCACGCGGGGGTGGTCCCGCACGGAGGCTTCGGGGGAGACGGGCAGGATCGTGGTCCCCGCGCACGCGGGGGTGGTCCCAGCCGCACTGCCTCCCGCGCCTCGGTCATGGTGTGGTCCCCGCGCACGCGGGGGTGGTCCCGACCCCATCCCCCGAGGCGACGACGGCGCGCCGTGGTCCCCGTGCACGCGGGGGTGGTCCCCTGCGTGTCCCCGGGCTGGAGTTGCCCGACGAGTGGTCCCCGCGCATGCGGGGGTGGTCCCCAGCAGGCGCTCTCCCGGCCCGTCGATCCGCAGTGGTCCCCGCGCACGCGGGGATAGTCAAGCGCTCTCGTCCCGGACGGCGAAGTCCGGGCTCCCGCCGCCCAGTAGCAGGATCAGCCCGAGCTGCTGACCGGGATGGTGGCGGTGAGGTGGTCGTCCTCCAGCCAGTTGTTGTAGCCGAAGCTCCACCAGTGTTTGGTCGAGTTGTCGGTGATCTTGACGTTGCCGAGGTACCAGCCGGAGGCGCTGCCGGAGCCGTCGGACTCGATGAAGATCTTGCTGAGGGTGCCCAGTTCGGCCAGGTTCAGGGTGAAGTTGCTGGTGGTGTCCCGCTCGAAGTCGTTGTCGGAGCTGTCGAGGAGGTGCCGGCCGCTGTCGCCGAGGGAGCCGTAGATCGTCAGGTAGACGTTCGAGTTGGTGCCGGCGTCCTTGACGTCGCCGGTGTAGATGGCCACCGCGTAGGAGGCGGCGCGGCCCTCGGCGGGCATCTCGGCGGTGACGTCGTCGTTGATCCAGCCGTTGTAGTCGAACTCGTACTCCTTGTCGGCGGTCACGTCGGTGACGTGGACCGTGGTGACGTACATCTCCGAGGCCGACAGCCCGCCCTGGTGCCACATCTGGAGGTAGTTCAGGTCCCCGACCGAGGCCACTCCCGGCAGGTCGAACGAGTAGGTCCCGCCCTCCTCGAAGTCGTTGCCCAGGTTGTCGAGCTTCTGCTGGTCCGTGCTCTGGCCGTTCACCCCGGCCAGTTTGATGTACACATCCGCGTCGGTACCCGCCCCGTTCACGGTCCCGATCGCGACCGTCACCTTGTATGCCACTCCGGTATCCCCTCACCTCTCGGCTTGCACGGCTTTGCGGTCACCGGTGATCTCAGCACGCGGTCGAATCTGCGGCAATCACACACCAGTACGGATATGGGTGCGGAGGGGATGAAGGGGAAATCACGTACCAGTGGGACAGTGCGGGTGTCCGGATCCCGGCTTGCCAGACCCCGCGCGCCTTCCCTCTCCTGTGACGACGGCACGGCAGCGGTGCGGCCGGAAACCCCGACCCGGATACGGCGATGCCCCGCGTCCCAAGGGGACGCGGGGCAAGGCGTAACCGGCAGGCGTACGCCGCCGAACCGACCGAACCGACCGAACCGCCGAACCGCCGCTCCCCGCCCGGCCCAGCGGTGGCGACCGCCGGAGCCGAGCCGGAAGGAGGGGTCGGCAGCGCCGGAAGAAGCGTCAGAAAGTGCCCGCGTTGAGCGCCTGCTGGAGGTGGCGGGTGGTGTCCGGGCCCCAGCCGCCGTCGACGCCCGCGCCGACCCGCTTCTGCAGCGCCTTGATCGTCTGCGGACCGATGGCCCCGTCCGCGGGGACCCCCAGGTAGCTCTGCAGAGCCTTCTTGGTGAGCGGCCCGAAACCGCCGTCCACGCCCAGCTTGGCGCCGTGCGAGTTGAGCGCGCGCTGGAGCGCGGCGCACGTCGAGGGGCCGAAGTCGCCGTCCACGGCCAGCTGTCCGGACGCCGGAGGACGCGGAGCGGGCGCCTGCGGCGCCGAACCGCCGCCCAGGGCAGCCTTCATGGCGGCGGAGGAGGCCGGACCGAACTCGCCGTCGACGGTCAGCTTGTACTTCGCCTGGAAGGCACGGACCGCGGCGTCGGTGGCCGGACCGAAGTCCCCGTCGACGGTCAGCCCCGACCCCATGACCGAATTGAGGTTCTGCTGAAGGGTCTTGACCGCGTCGCCCTTCGAGCCGCGGCGCAGCATGCCGTCCGTCGACGGCATGGGGCTGGCGTTGCCGTAGGCCGGACGGCCGTAACCGACGATCGTGGCCGAGTTGCGCTGCCGGCGCATACAGCGGTCGCTGGTGTTGCCCTCGATCGTGGTGACCGTGCCGTCGGAGTGGACCGCCTCGACGACACCGACGTGGTCGATGGCCGATATCGAGCGGCTGCCGCTCCAGTCGAAGAAGACGACGTCGCCCGGACGCACCCCACCCAGGCCGTAGTGCCAGGCACCGTGGCTCTGGAACGCCTGCGCGTGCGCGACCGTGTACGCGAACTTGCCGTAGATCGCACCGAGGTTGTCCGAGTGCGCCGCCGCGTACGAGACGGTCATGTCGCACCACGGACCCACGAGTCCGTACCAGCTCGTGACCTGGTTGCGGTCCGACCCCGGCGGGTTCTCGCCGGTGCCGATGAGCGCGCGCATCTGGGCCAGCATGCCCTCGACGGAACCCATGTCAGCCCTCCTTGCCCACGGGAAGGACGTCGATGTCGCCGGTGACGACGACGTTCGGGTCCTGGCTGACTCCGGCCTGGTCGGGGTCCGTGTCAAAGACGCCCGCCCCTCCCCGAGGCTCCGGCGGCAACTTGTCGTTCTCGTTCATCGAACCCCCTGGTGCGAATGCTGCGATGCTGCGAGTGGATCGAGGAGCGCGGAGACCGTGATCGGTCCCGTGCCCGTCGTGGCCGAGTCTGCTGCGTGGGGCGGGTACGCGTCATTGACGCCGTACGCACACTCCGTTGATCCTGCGCGTA
This sequence comes from Streptomyces sp. NPDC046203, assembly GCF_040646255.1. Lineage (NCBI taxonomy): Bacteria > Bacillati > Actinomycetota > Actinomycetes > Kitasatosporales > Streptomycetaceae > Streptomyces > Streptomyces sp. NPDC046203. Next base: position 95,233 of record NZ_JBEYZX010000018.1, read on the forward strand.
CACGAAACGCGCCGGGGGTCGTGCCGTACGCGGCCCGGAACGCCCTGGTGAACGAGGCGGGTTCGTCGAACCCCCACCGGGCGGCGACCCTGCGCACCGGCAGATCGCCCAGTAGCGGATCGGCGAGGTCGAGCCGGCACCGGTCCAGGCGCTGCCTGCGCACCCAGGCGGCGACGGTCAGCCCCTGCTGCTGGAAGATCCGGTGCAGATAGCGGGTGGAGATGTGATGCGCCGCCGCGATCGTGTCCGGGGTGAGGCCCGGAGCGGCCAAGTGCTCCTGGACGTACGCCTGTACGCGGCTCACCAACACGCTCTGCCGAGTCGCGCGGCGCCCGCCCACCCCCAGGGGGACCTCACCGGCTTTCCTGATCTCCCCCGCAGCCCCGACTTCCCCGACCTCCCCGATCCCCCTGGGCGCCTCCGGACACGGCTCGAATCGGGTACGGACCGGACCGCGCCCCTGACCGTCCACCGGCACCGGCACCGGCACCGGCACCGGCACCGGCACCGGCACTGGCACTGGCACCGGCACCGGCGTCGGCCCCTGGCCCGCCCCCGCGTCCGTCCCGTCGCCGGGCCCATGACGCAACCAGTGGTCGAACAGCAGCCCCGCCAGCTCGGCCACCACCCCGGCCACCCGCGCTCCGTCGCATCCCCCGTACTCGTCCGGGTCGGCCGCCACCCGGGACAGCAGTGGCGCCAGCAGCGCCCCCGGACCCCGCGCCCCGGACAGCGGGACCACGAACAGCCGCTCGGCGTCGGGGGCTGACAGCGGTACCGACCCCTGCGGCATCTCGACGACCACGGCCCGGCACGGCTCCGCCGCCGGACGGACGCTCAGCGGACGCGACGGATCGAGCAGAACGAGGTCGTCCGCGCACACGATGGCGGTCCGGTCCGCCTGGGTCAGCGCCGCCTTCCCCTCCAGCATCAGCATCAGCATCAGCACCAGGGCGTGCTGCCCGGACGGCGGCCGGCTGTCCGCCGGTCCGGGACGGTACTCGTACGTTCCGCCGGCGGCCCGGATCACCCGCAGCCGCAGCGCGCCCAGCCCCACCGGGCGCGCGGTGAGCAGGACGGGGTCCGGCGTACCGGCCGGAACCATCCGTGCTCTCGTTGAAATCTCGTCAAGCATGGGGCCAGTCAAGGCAATGGCCATAAACGTTCGATCTACGTTCGACGGCAGCCGACCAACACGGCATCAACGCGCCCACCCGGCGACACGCCCCACGTGGCCGTCGTCCCAGGTGAGAGGCAGGTGCAAGCGGGCAGACGCGGACACGGGGCGGATGCCCGCCGCCTGTGGGGCGGGCCGCCCCGACGCCTTCGAGTCGCCACCAGGAGGCCGATTCCGATCGGCAGTCCAGGGGTCGAAAGGGCCGGTTTCAGTCAGGCTCCCGAGGCCGAACGGACCAGTTTCGGTCAGATACTCCCGGGCCGAAGAGGCCGGCTCCGGTCAGGCGTCCTCGGGCGGGCGGGCCGACGCGGCCGACGGGGCCGACGCGGTCGGCGTGGTCGACCCGGCCCGCGCGGTCGACGTCGTCGGTACGGCCGGTGCCGCCGGCGCGGCCGCCGTGGTCGGATCGTCGTCGTCGGCCGACAGCGGCCCGGCGCCGGACAGCCAGGCCCGCAGGACGTTCTTGCGCACCTTGCCGAGCTCGTTGCGGGGAAAACGCGGCACGGTCTCGACCCGGGTGGGCCAGTACCAGTCGGTCATGCCGCGCCCGGCCAGCCAGGTGCGCAACTCGGCCAGGCCGGGGGAGCACCCGGCGGCGGGGACGACGACCGCGCACGGCAGGTCGCCGTGTTCGGTGGGGTAGCCGACCAGGACGACGTCGTCGATCGCGGGGTGCTCGCGCAGTTCCGTCTCGACGTCCACGACGGGGATCATCAGCTGGGTGGTGCCCGAAATCCGGTCGGAGGCCCGGCCCGCGTAGCGCAGCCCGCCCTCCCCGTCCGGACGCATCAGGTCGCCGGTCGGGAACCAGCCGTCGTGGTCGGCGGCGCGCCACAGCAGCCGGCCGGTGTCGCGGTCGAAGGTGCCCAGACAGGTGGACGGGCCGCGCAGGTCGACCGGCGAGGCATGGTCCGCTCCGGTGGCGGGCGCCATCCGCAGTTCGATCCCCGGCATCGGGCGGCCGACGCTGCGGGCGGCCCGTTCGGGCGGGTCGGTCAGCGCGGTGGAGAGGATCCCGCCGGATTCCGTCGAACCCAGGGCGTTGACGACCCGATCGCTCAGGGTGCGCCGCAGGAGGTCGACCAGCTCGCGCGAGGGGCTCGCGGCCATCGCGGCCACGGCCTCCCAGGCGGGCAGGTCCCGGGGCCGGCGGGCCTGCTCGGTGGCGAGCGACTCCAGCATGGCGGGCGGGGCGATCAGGGCGCCGGCGCGGTAGGAACCGAGCAGGTCGAGCCAGCGGCCGGCGTCCCACTCGTCGCTGTACAGGGCGGTGGTGCGGTGGACGAGCGGCCGCAGCAGGCCGTTGCGCAGACCGGCGCCGTGGCTGAGCGGGGTGAGCAGCGGGAAGGGCTGCCCCGGCAGCAGCGGCGGGATCGGCAACGGCCGGCGGACCCCCGCGTACAGGGTGTTCAGACTGTGGACGACGGCGGTGGCGCTGCCGCTCGTACCCGAGGTGAACAGCACCGTCGCGGCCTCGTCCGGGGTAAGACCGGTACCTCGCGGCGCCGTCCGGGAGGCGGTGTCCAGGCAGCTGCCGAAGTCGAGCGCGCCGGCGGCGGAAGCGTCGCCGATGACCGCGCGGTGGCGCAGGGCCGGCAGGTCGTCGGCGAGCCGGGCGAGGGCCTCGATGTGCTCCGGGCCGGGGTGGCGGTCGGTGGTGACCAGGAGGACGGCTCCGGTCGCGGCCAGCATCCGGCCCACCTCGCGGCGGCCGAACCGCAAGGAGAGCGGCATGGTCACCGCTCCGACCCGCCAGCAGGCCAGGGTGAGGGCGGCCGCCTCCCACCAGTCGGGCAGCTGGAAGGCCACCACCTCGCCTGGCCGTACCCCCAGCCCGTCCAGCCCGGCGGCGTACCGCTCCACCCGGTCGGCGAGCTCGGCGAAGGTCAGGGTGACGGCCCGGCCCTCCGCCGTACGCCAGTTGATGAGCGCCGGCCGGTCGGGCACCTGCTCGGCGGCGTCCCGCAGATCGTCCAGGAAGGTCCGGTCGCGCCACCACTCCCGCTCGCGATAGCGGGCGGCGGTGGCGGGCAGGGGCCGCATGGCGTCGAACAGCTCCGGCATGGGGTCTTGCTCCCTCGGTGAGGCAAGGACGGTCTCCGGCGGGAGGACCGGCCGACGACCGCGAGCCGACCGCGAGCCGACGGTGAGGCTGTCGGTACGTGTGGGCGCGTGGGTGTGTGGGTACGTCGGCCCGCCGGGCCCTGCCGGCACTCTGGCACAGCCGGGCCGAGGCGGATCGGCGAGTACGCCCGCGCGGAGTCGCGACGCACTCGAACGGGTGGCCGTGGGCAGAGGGGCGCCCGCGTACGAGCAGACGCCCGGGTACGAGCGGGTGCCCGCGTAGGAGCGTGTGCCCGCGTACGAACGGACAGCCGCGTCCCAACGGATGCCCCCGCACGGCCGGGTGGCCGCGAGCGCAGGGGTGATCCGGCCCCTCGCCCGGTTCCGGGCGCCCTGGACCGAGGTAACCACGTGGGGTGGGGCGGCTCGTCGGAGGAGGACCACGTGAACAGCCCGATCAGCCCGATCAACCGGATCAGCCCGATCGGCTCCGTCTGGGGCGGGGAGCGGTTGGATCTCGACGCCTATCTGGCCCGGATCGGGTACGAGGGGGAGCGCGATCCGACGCTGAAGGTGCTGCGCGCCCTGCACGCCGCCCACATCGCCGCGCTCGCCTTCGAAAACCTGGAGGTCACCCTGGGCCGGGCCGTCCTGCTCGACCTGGAGTCCGTACAGGCGAAGATGGTCCGGCGGCGGCGCGGAGGCACCTGCTGCGAGCAGACCCTGCTCTACGCGGCGGCCCTGGAAGCGCTCGGCTTCACCTTCACCGCCGTGGCCTCACGTGTCCGCCTCGGCGAGACCCGGATCCGCCCGGCCACGCACTACGCGCTGCGGGTGGAGATCGACGACGAGACCTGGTTCACCGATGTCGGCTTCGGCGCCGAGGGCCTTCTGGAGCCGATCCGGTTGCGCGACGGCGAGACCGCGCGGCAGGCCGGCTGGACGTACACGCTGGTCCGGGAGGAGGGCCCCACCCGGGGGACGACCGGTCCGCTGGTGCTCCGGCTCTGCCGGCCCGGCGGCTGGTTCGCCCTCTACGCGATCGGGACCGAGCCGCGCTTCCCGGTCGACTTCGCCATGACCAGCTACTTCACCGCCACCCATCCCCGCTCGCCCTTCCACGGCCGGCTGCTGGTCCAGAAGCCGGCGGCCGACCGCCGGCTCCTCCTGCGCGACACGGAACTCGTCGGGTACCTCCCGGACGGCACGGAGGAGAGACGCCGAGTGACGGGCGCAGAGCTGCCCGCGCTGCTGTACGAGGAGTTCGGACTCGTACCGGACGCCGAGGACATCGCCGCGCTGATCACCCGTTACGAGGCCGCACCGACGCCGCGCGGGTGAGCGGGAGGACTTCCCACCCCCGGGGCGGTCTTCGGGGCGGGAACCATCGGCGGCGCGCCCCTGCCCGACCCGGAGTTCAGCCACGAAGGTGACCCGAAGGGGCCGCCGCGGGCTGTGATCGGTGCGGCCCCCGCCTGTCGATCGCGAGCGGTGTCGGCAGTGTCGGCGGCGGCAGCGTCGGCAGCGTCGGCAGCGTCGGCTCGACGGGGTCCGGTCCGCTCATGGCGAAGACCGCCGGCGTGGGGGCCGGGTCCAGGAGCGCATCGCACAAAGGCCCTCGTGTCCCACCGCGGCTGCGCGGGCGATGGTGCCGGTCACCGCTCGGCGCTCGCCGCTCGCCGCTGTGCCGGGGTTACTTCGGACTCGGGCAGCGAGGGAGGAGGCCGTCGAGCAGGGTGGTGCAGGCGGACTGGAGGTCGGCCTCCAGGTCGGCCTCGCCTTCGGGGGCCTGGATCCAGCGGTAGAGCGTGCCGAGGTAGATGTCACGGAGCAGATTGCCCGCGAGGCCGGAGTCCACGGCCGGCGAGATGTCGCCGAGCCGCTGGCCCGCTTCGACGAACTCGCCGAACATCCCGGCCACGTAGGGCTGTTCGTGGAGAGGGGAGCCCGTGCGTACCCACGCGGTCAGGACGGCCTTGGTCAGGGCGGGGTCCTGCAGGCTGGTGGCGGCCAGGATGCTCATGCAGCGGGAGATGGCGACGCGGATGTCCTCGACACGGGCGGGCGAGATGTCTTCGGCCACCAGTCCGCGGCGCAGCTGGAGGCGCCGCCGCTCGCCCCATTCGGCGATGAGGTCTTCCTTGCGCTGGAAGTGGTTGAAGAAGGTGCCGCGCGCGACGTCGGCTTCCTTGGTGATCTCGTCGACCGAGGTCTGGTCGTAGCCCTGCTGCTTGAACAGGTCCATGGCGGCCTCGTAGATGCGGGTCTTCACACGCAGTTTGTTGCGTTCCCTGCGGCCCTGCGGTTGTGCCACGGTGGTGGCAGGCGTGTCTTCCATGCGTGCGTACTCCTGTCGCGCGGGGTGGGTGAGGCCCGTTCCGGATCCGCTGCCCGTGTCGTGGACGGTCGTCCGGCCCGCCGGCAGCCGCTTCATACGTTGTATCACGATGCATGAATGTTCAGTAGTTCATGTTTGATTCGTGAGGAGACCTCGTGAGGAGACCTCGTGAGGGGGAGCGGTCACGGACCGCTCCCCCTCAGGTCTTCGCGGCGGTCAGCCGTGCAGGAGGCGGGTGTCCGTCACCGCGGCCGCCAGTGTCCTGAGGCTGTCCCCGCCGAGCAGCCGGTTCAAGGCGACGTCCCGGCCGGTCCGGTGCCGTGTCCGGGTCCGGAGCTGGGCCGCGCTGAGGGAGTCCATGCCGTAGTCGTGCAGCGTACGGCGCAGGTCGAGACTCTCCCTGGCCATGCCCAGCACATGGGCCGCCTCCTCCAGGAACTGCTCGAACGCCGGATCCGCCACCAGGTCCGCCGCCCCGGCGCCCGGAACCAGTGCCGGGCCGCGAACCGGGCCGCGAACCGGGCCAGGAACCGGTGCCGGGGCGGGCTCGGTTCGGACCGTGGACGTCCGGTTGCCGGACGCCGGAGCCGGAGTCGCGGCCACGGACGCCGTCGGGGCCGTGGCCGGAGCCGGCCGGGGTGGGGCCGGGAGGCGGTCCACCGCCTGGGAGAGTGCCAGGAGCGGCAGGCGGGCCATGGCGGCCAGCCGCCGCGTCGACCACTGGACGAGATCCAGTGGCGCCCGGCCGGGGGCGGTCGCCGTCTCGCCGCCGGCGAGGCGAAGAAGGTGGATGCCGTGGAACTCGGCGAGGACCTCTCCGCGGGGGTCGGTCACCACGACCTCGCCGAGGGCCGTGCCGTCCGAGCGATGGGCGGACAGGGTCGCGTGCACCCATGCCTCCTCGCTGAGCGGGCCGAGGAAACGCACCCGGTCGAAGGAGGAGACGGCGTAGGCGGCGCCGGCCGGGAGCGAAGCGGGAAGGGCGGCGAGGAGGAGCTTCAGACAGCCTTCCCAGGCCGCGTGGCGTGCGGCGATGGGCCGGTCGAGCTGGGCGACGACCTCGCCGTCGGTGCGCCACACATGACGGATGGTCCGCAGGTTCGGGCCGGGCGTGTAGCCGCGCCGGGCGAGCGCCTCCAGGAACCGGTCCTGGGTCAGGTGCGTGGTGCACCGGCCGAGGGCGGCGTCGACGCGATCGCGCGCGTGGCCGGCGGCGGGCGGGTGCGGGTCGACCCGGACCCGCGCGGTCAGGCCGGTGAGGCCGCCGAGGCCGGGCCCGCGCGGGGCACGGACCTCGGCCCGCAGGCTCCCGCCGGCCTCCTCGGTCGACACCTCCAGGATGAGGTCTCCGTCGTCCGGCGCCTCGATCATCTCCACGACCCGTACGTCCTCCAGTACGACGGTGCCCGGCGCGGCGGTGGCGGCGGCATGCGCGGTGGGCGTGGTGACGGCCTCGTCGAGGGCGGACAGATGGACGACGGGAGGGACGGGGGTGAGGCCGCGCAGGCTCACGATCGCGTCGGTGAGGTCGGTACGGACCCGGGTGACGGTCGCCGGCCGGACCGAGGGCACGGCGCGCGGCAGCGTACGGCGCAGCACTGTGGCGTCCCACGGGTAGGCGGGCAGCGGCACCCGGCGGGCCGGTCCCCCGAACCAGCGCTCCCAGTCGACCCGGCCGCCCCGGGCGAAGAAGGCGCCCAGCGACCGGGCGAGCGTCAGGGCCTCGTCGGGGGAGCGCCGTGAGGTGGAGGCGACGGCCGCGGAGGAGCCACCGGACTCCAGGGCGGTCTCCTCGATCGCCGACTGCAGCAGTGGGTGCGGGCTGATCTCGACGAAGACGCTGTCGGCCTCCTCGACGAGGGTGCGGACCGCGTCGAGGAAGCGGACGGGGCGCCGCAGGTTGTCCATCCAGTACGCGGCGTCGAGCTGGGCCCCGGAGAGTGCGCGGCCGAGGACGGTGGAATGCATCGGGAGGTCGCCGTCGCGGGGCGCGAGGCCGGCGAGGGCGGCGAGCAGCTCGTCCCGCAGCTGGTCCATGGCGGGGGAGTGGGAGGCGACGTTCACCCGTACCAGGCGGTGGAAGACGCCCTCGCGCTCCAGTCGTTCGCCGATGCGCCGCAGAGCGGCGGTGTCCCCGGCGAGGACCGTGGAGGTGGGGGCGTTCTCCGCGGCCACGCAGACACCGCCCTCCAGGGCGACGAGCTCCGCGGCCCGCTCGGGCGAGAGGTCGACCGACATCATCGCGCCCTGCCCGGCGGTGCGTTGCATCAGTGCGCTGCGCCGGCAGATGACGGCCGCGGCGTCGGCGAGGGAGAGGGCGCCGGTGACGGCCGCCGCGGCGGTCTCGCCCATGCTGTGCCCCACGCACACCTCGGGGTCGACGCCCATGTCGCGCCATGCGGCGGCCAGGGCCACCTGGGTGGCCCACAGCGCGGGCTGGACGGTGGCCACCTCGTCGGGGAACGCGTCGCCGACGGCGTCGAGGGTCTCGCGCACCGAGTGGCCGGTCTCGTCACGTACGGCCGCGTCGCACGCGTCGAGCGTGCTCGCGAAGGCGGGCAGGGAGGCGGTGAGCGAGCGGCCCATGCCCGGCCACTGCGAACCCTGGCCGGGGAAGACGAAGACGGTGCGCTTGTCCGCGCCGAAGCCGGCCTCGCCGGTGCCGGCCCGGTCGGTGGCCCGGCCGTCGGCGACGTCCCGCAGCGCGGCGGCGAGTTCGGCGTGGTCGGCTCCGGTCGCCCAGAGCCGGAAGGGGTGGGCGTCACGGTGGAGGGCGGCGGTGGCACACAGGTCCCGCAGCGGTGTCCGGCTGCCCTCGCCCCGGGGCGAGAGGTGGTCGGACCAGGCGGCGGCGAGCCGCCGCAGCGCCGGCTCGGAGCGGGCGCTGAGCACGAGGAGGTGGGTCGGCCGGCCCGCGGGGAGTCCGGTGGGGTCGCCTCGCTCGGGTAAGGCCGGGCGGCGGTCGGCTTCGGTGACGACGACATGGGCGTTGGTGCCCGAGAGCCCGAAGGAGCTGACGCCGATCACGGCGGCGCGCTCGGTGTCCAGGCGCTCGTTGCGGGTGACCAGACGCAGTCGGTTCGTCTCGTCGGCGAGCAGGGGCTGCGGGTCGTTCAGGTGGAGGGAGCCGGGGATGAGGCCGTGCCGGGCGACCAGGACGCTCTTGATGAGCCCGGCGATGCCGGCGGCGGCTTCGGCGTGGCCGATGTTCGACTTCACGGAGCCGCACCGCAGCGGGCCGCGTTCGGGTGTCCGCTCCCGGGCGGCGGTGGCCAGGACCTGGAGTTCCACGCCGTCCCCGACCGGGGTGCCGGTGCCGTGCGCCTCGATGTAGTCGAGGTCCGCCGGCACGATGCCCGCCTCCTGCCAGGCGTGGCGGACCATGGCGTCCTGGCCCGCCACGGCGGGCTTGATCAGCGAGCCGCTGCTGCGGCCGTCGTTGGTGACGGCGCTGCCCGGCAGCAGGGCGAGCACCGGGTACCCGGCCCGCTCGGCGTCCTCCAGCCGGGCGAGGACGACCACGCCGACGCCTTCGCTGCGCACGAAGCCGTTCGCGCTGGTGTCCCCGAACTTGCAGCGGCCGTCGGGCGAGAGCATGGCGGCCTGGGAGAAGGCGATGGCGTCCATCGGCGACAGGATGAGGTTGACGCCGCCGGCGATGACCAGGTCCGTCTCGCCGGCGAGCAGGCTCTGGCGCGCCATGTGGACGGCGACCAGGGACGAGGAGCAGGCGGTGTCGACCATCATGCTGGGCCCGCGCAGGTCGAGGTCGTACGACACCCGACCGGAGGCCATGGCGCGGAAGTAGCTGCCCGCCGCCTCGCGCAGGCTGTTGCTGTCGGTGGTGCCGTCGCGGCCGTAGTCGGCGGTGGCCTGCCCGATGTAGACGCCGGTGCGGGTGCCCGCGAGCGAGGAGGGACGTATCCCGGCGTCGTCGAGCGCCTCGCGCACCACCGGCAGCAATAACCGGTGCTGCGGGTCGATGCTCGCGGCCTCCGCCGGGGAGATCCCGAAGAAGCCGGCGTCGAAGTGGAAGGGATCGTCCAGGAAGCCGCCGTGGCGACTGGCCGTGCGACCGGGAACGCCCGACTCCTCGGCCCAGAAGGGCGTGATGTCGAAACGCTCCGGCGGTATGGGCGTGACGCTGTCCCTGTTCGCGACGAGGTTGCTCCAGAACTCGTCCACGTTGCGGGCCTGGGGGAATCTGCACCCCATGCCGACGACCGCGATGGACGTCTCTTCCTTGGCTGAACCCATGTCGAAGTCCCCCTTGTATCAGCCCTGGTGTGACCAGTGCATGTCAGAGCGCTGCCCCCGGCAGCGCCGAGGCGAGATCGTAGTTCAAGTCTGTACGTGAGAACCAATGTTGGGCTGGAAGAACATCTTTGGCTGGAAGACGCCCTCCCGCCGTCGGCCTTCCTGGCTCGTCGGCGCGGCCTAGGGCTGCGAACGCGGGTGCTCTGAGCGGGGGTTGACGCAGGGGAGGTGCGGTTCGGTGGGCGGTCCGGCTTCGGCCCGGCTTCGGTCCGACTTCGGTTCCGGATGTTCCGGTGGCCGAAGGAGTCCGGGGAGGGGTGTGCGGGAAGCGGTGTACGGCGCCAGAAAGATGGTCTACGGTTAAAACTCGTACCCCAGGTCAATAACAGACTATGGTCTTGCCATGGTTCGCGGTCGGCGGGTCCACCGGCTCGTGCCGTACGGCACCGCGCACCGAGCAGCCGCACAGAAGCGATAGGGGGAAGCCCGGATGGTTTCACACACGTGCCGGCCGGCACCTTTGCCAAGGACGGGGCCCCTGGTGAAGGGAGCGGCCGGGGTACGGCGACAGCCGGAGCCGGAGCCCGCGCCCGCCCTGGAGAGCGTGGTGCGCCAGGCGATGCGCCTGCCGTCGCTCGCCTCGAAGTACGAACGATCGTGGGGGCGGGGGCGTCTGACGCTCGGCGACCTTCCGGTGCTCACCCGGCGCGAGCTGGAGACGGCGACCACCGAGGCGCTGGCCCTGGGCCTGGGCGGTGGGATGCTCTGGGCACACAGCGGGACTCTGGAGGCCCCCGGCCTGAGTCTGCTGCCCCAGGAGATGTTCGTCTCCCGGATCCGCGACGACTGGAACCCGCTGGGTCCCGCCGACATCGTCGCCAACCTGCATCCGGCCGGCCGGATGCAGCCCGACCACTACTTCTTCAACCGCTTCGCCGCCGCCTCCGGTGCCACGGTCCTGCCGGTCGGCCGGCTGCCCGAGAACCCCGACGACGACTGGCTCGCCTTCTTCGCCCGACAGGGCGTGACCGCTCTCGCGGCGCCCCCGCAGGCCGTGGTCCGGCTGCTGGGGGCGAGCACCGCGGGCCGGCCGCTGCCCTGGCTGCGCACCCTTCTGCTGGGCGGCGCGTTCCACGACGCCACCGAGGACGGTCTGCTCGCTTCCCGCTTCCCCTATACCGACGTGTGGCGCCTGTACGGCACGCCGACGGCGTGGGTGATCGGCCGGCGCGGTCCGCAGTGCCTGGCGGACCTCTATCATCCGCTGCCCCACCAGCTGGTGGAGGTGGTCGACGGCCGGTTGCTGGTGACGACGCTGACGACGTCCCGCACTCCCCCGATCATCCGCTACGACACCGAGGAACGCGGCGAGTTCGCGCACTGCGCCTGCGGCCGCCCCGGGCCGGCCGTCCGGGTGCTGGGTGCCCGCCCGCCCTCCTTCCGCTTCCATGGCCACACCGTGTCCGCCCGTGAACTCGTCGACCTGGCGACCGCCCACGAGGAGGTCACCGATGCCCAGGTCGCGGTCGGTCCGGACCAGCGGATCCAGTTGCGGGTCCGTCTCGCCCCCGGTGTCGCCGACGACCATCACAGCCACGCCTGGATCAGATTCCGGGTGCTGGAGAGCCATCTCGCCCTCGCAGTGTGCGTGCGCGAGCAGCCGGACGCCTTCGAGGTGATCTCCGTGGACGAGCTGTCCGGCCCGTCCGCCCTGGTGTCCGAGGAGTTCTGAACATGCCGGACGCATCGCACAAGGAAACCGTCATCAGGACGAGAGGAATTGTCATGTCGGATCAGCTCACTTCCGCGCAGCACGCGACCACTGCCCAGGCGGAGGACGAGATCCTCGTCGCGGTACGCGCGGTGGCTCCCGAACTCGACGAGATGATCAAGGCGGAGCCACTGCCCGAAGGCTGGCTGGCGGGGTGGGACGTGGCGGGCGTGGTGATGCGCGCGGCGCCGGAGGGCTTCAGCCCCAAGCCCGGTGACCGGGTCGTGGGCGTGGCGACGGGTACCGACTGGTCCGCGTGCATGGCGCTGCCGACCGAGTACGCGACCGTCCTGCCGGACCATGTCAGCTTCGAGCAGGCCGCGACGCTGCGCGTGGCGGTCCTCACCGCCCTGCGCCTGGTGCGCGGCGCGGGTCCCGTCCGGGGACGGCGCGTCCTGGTCACCGGTGCGGGCGCGGGCATCGGGCTGCTGCTGGTCGAACTGCTGGCGGCGTTGAACGCAGAGGTCACCGCGGTGGTGGCCGAGGCCGGTCAGGCCACCGTGGCGGCGCGGCGGGGCGCGGCCCGGGTCATGACGGACCTGGTGGATGTCGACGGTTTCTACGAGATCGTCTACGAGGCGGCCGAGGCGACCTCGAACGCCGCCGGGCGGGGGCTCACGGCCGACGGCGGCACCGTCTACCTCTACGAGAGCTTCGCCGACCGCCGTGTGGACATCGGTTTCTTCCAGTTCTTCGGCGGCCCCGAGCAGGCCGGTCTGCGGCACTTCGTCTTCCGCACCGCGACGCCGGAGGACCGGGAACTCGCCCAGCTGTTGGACCTGATGACCACCGGCGAGCTGTCCCTGGGGGTGCTCGCCCCCGCGCGGTCCGTCGCGGTCTGACCATGGTGACGTCGATGGGGGGTGCGGCCACTGGCCGCACCCCCCATCGACGTGGTCCGCGTCCGTCACCCGGTCAGGGCGCCGGGGTACGCACCGGGCCCAGCCAGTGGGCCAGCTCCGTGCGGAGCCGGTCCAGGTCGCCGCCGTGTCCGTGGGCGGCGATGTGCCCGTCGGGCCGCACGAGGTAGTAGCCCTGGTGCCGGCAGCCCGTGGTGCGGCGCACGGAGCCGGCCGCCAGGTCGACCGTACGTATCGAGGGCCAGGCGGCGGCGATCGCGCGGGTCTCGGCGCGCCAGGCCGCGCCGTCGCCGGCGCAGGTCACGACGAGAGTCCAGCCGGCCGGCCGCTCGCCCGGGCCCGTGATCCCGTGCGGAAGCGCCAGCTCGCGCGGGAAGACCGCGCCGACGGTGAGGCCGCCGGGCAGCTTCGAGCGCACCCGGCACGACGGACGCCCGGACGGCAGTTGCGTGTCGCGCAGGGCGGGGTAGGAGAGGCGCCGGCCCGCCATCACCGGCGCGTAGAGCCGGAAGAGCCCGCTGCGTTCGGCCACCCGGAAGGCGGCGTCGCGGGCGGTGATCGCCGCGGGCCGGCGCACCATCCATCCGCGGGTCTGGATGTCGGTGTCGCGTACCACCCGGCGGGCCACGGCGGCCCGCTCGGGCCCGTAGGTGCGCAACAGGTCGGAGGGGGCCTCGCCGTGGAGCACCGCCGCGAGTTTCCAGGCGAGGTTGTGGGCGTCCTGGATGCCGGTGTTGAGACCCTGCCCGCCGGCGGGGCTGTGGATGTGGGCGGCGTCGCCGGCGATGAAGACCCGTCCGAGCTGGAACTCGCTGGCGTGGCGGGCGTGGATGCGGAAGTCGGAGACCCAGACGGGGTCGGTCAACCGGATGCCGCCGGGGCCGCGCTCGTCCACGATCGCCTGCATCCGCTCGACCGTGACCTTCTCGCCCGCGGGGTGGCTGGAGAAGAACCGGAAGACGCCGTCCGGGAGGGCGACGACGACCAGCGCGCCGGCGGCCGACTGGTAGTAGAGGGCCTGGTCGGGCGGGAGGAACCCCTTGATCCGGGCGTCGACGAGAGCGAAGGCGCTTTCGTAGGTGCTGCCGGTGAACCCCCCGCCGAGCAGGCCGCGCACCACGCTGCCCGCCCCGTCGGTGCCGACGACGAAGGGGGCCCTGCTGCGCTCGACGCGGCCGTCGGCGTGTTCCAGCACGGCCGTGACGTCGGTGGCACCGTCGATGCGCCCGGAGAAGTCGACGCCCTCCAGGGTCAGCAGCCGTACTCCCCGTTCCACCTTGCCGCCCAGGCGGGCGAGGCGGTCGCGCAGGATCCGCTCGGTCTCGTTCTGCGGCAGGCAGATGGGGCTGAGGTGCTGGGGGAAGGCGAAGCTGGCCAGGTGCCGGCGCTCGGAGAAGTAGCTGAAGGCATTGATCTGGATCCCGGCCTCACGCAGCTCGCCGAGCACGCCCAGGTCCTCGAAGAGGTCGATGCTGCGCGGCCACATCAGCAGGGCTTTGGGGAAGGGGGAGGGCTCGGGGGCCCGGTCGACGATGCGTACGCGCACGCCGCGGCGCAGCAGCTCGCACGCCGCGACCATGCCGGTCGGCCCCGCCCCCACGACAAGGACGTCGTAGGGCTCGGGCGACGGGGTCTTTCGCGCCGCCTCGGACGTGTTCGTCATGGCTCTGTCCTATCTCTCGTTGACGATAGTCATCAGATCTCTTACAGTTCTCTGCAATCTTACATGTGGCCGTCAAGTCGCGGCGACCAGAAGGAAAGAGGAGTCATGACCATCCAGACCGACACCCGGCTCGCGCCGGTGCCGGAGAGGCGGGAGGAGGAGGGCTCGGGCCTCGTGATGATCGCCGTCGCGCTGGCCAGTGTCCTTCTCCCGCTGGCCATCACCGCCCCCGCGGTGGCGATGCCCGACCTCACCGTCGACCTCGCCTCCGACGTCGCCGGCGGACAGTGGGTGCAGAACGCCTACGGCGTCACCTTCGCGGCCTGCATGCTGGCCGCCGGCACCCTCGCCGACCAGTTCGGCCGCCGCCGGGTCCTCGCTGTCGGCACCGTCGTGTTCATGGCGATGTCGCTGGTCGCCGCGCTGTCCACGGACATCCTGGTCCTGGACATCGCCCGCGGGCTCCAGGGCGTTGGCGCAGCCGGTGTACTCACCAGTGGCGCCGCCATCCTTGCCGCCTCCTTCACCGGCCGCCGCCGCATCCAGGCGTTCGGCGTCCTCGGTACCGCTTTCGGTGCCGGCCTCGCCCTCGGCCCCGTCCTCGGCGGCGCGCTCGTCGGCCTCGCCGGCTGGCGCGGTGTGTTCTGGGTGAACCTCGTGGTCGGCGCCGCGGCGCTGGTCCTCATGCCCCGCATCCGCGAGTCGAAGGACCCGGGCGCCACCAAGGTCGACTGGCCGGGCCTGGCGGCCTTCAGCGGCAGCCTCTTCCTGCTCGCTCTCGGCTTCGTCGAGGCCGGTGAACGCGGCTGGGGTCACCCCGCCACGGTCGGATCGCTCATCGGGTTCGCCCTCTTCATGGCCGCCTTCGTGGTGATCGAACAGCGCGTGGCGCGCCCCATGTTCGACCTCTCCCTCTTCCGTAACCCCACCTTCGTCGTCGTGGTCTGCCAGCCGTTCACCATCACCTTCGGATTCGTGGTGCTGCTGAACTTCCTGCCCCCGTACTTCACGGGCGTCGGCGGCTACACCACCACCCAGTCCGGAGTGCTCCTTCTCCCGCTGATGCTGCCGATCTTCGTTCTGCCCCTGCTGATCGGACGCCTCGTCGGGGATCGCATCTCCCCCCGTATGCTGCTGACCCTCAGCTCGCTGCTCATCGCCATCGGCTCGGTGTGGCTGGTCGTCCTGGAGCCGGGCCAGCCCTGGAGTCAACTCGTCGGCCCGCTGCTGGTCTTCGGACTCGGCGTCGGCTCCGCCTTCGGCGCGATGGACAACGCCGCCGTCAGCGTCGTCCCCGTGGAGCGCGCCGGCATGGCCTCCGGCATCTTCAACACCATGCGCATCGCGGGTGAGACCGTCGCCGTCGCCGCCGCCGGCGGCTTCCTCGCCTCCTATGCCCGCTCCGAACTCGTGGGCCGGGCACCCGAGTTCGCGCAGCAGGCGCCCCGGCTGGCCGGAGAGGCGACCCAGGGGCGTCTCGACGCCGCGCTCGGCGCCGTCGCCCCCGTTCGCCGCGCCGAGGCGCTGGACGCGGTGGCCGCCAGCCTCACCTCCGGCATGCATGTCGCCTTCCTCGCCCTCGCGGTCCTCGCCGGCGCCGGGGCGCTCGTCACCTTCCTCGTGGTCAAGGACAAGGAGCTCAAGGACGCCGGCTGAGGCGTCTTCCGCAGGCAGGGAGCGCCTGGGGACCCCCTCGTCCCGGGCGCTCCTCATCCCCCATCCCCACCCTCCCTTCATCCCCACCCCCCCACATTCCCGCCGGAGCCTCCCCCGTCACCGGCTCCGGTGGGCAGCCGGAACGACCCATCCAACCGAAAGCAGGAGAACATGCGATACCGCTACCTCGGCGACACCGGCCTGTCCGTCTCCGAACTGTGCTTCGGCGCCATGACCTTCGGCGGCGGAGCCAGCTTCCTGGGCGCCGCCGACCGCAACTGGTCGGAGTTCGGCACCGTCGAGGACGACAACGTCATGCGGATGATGGACCAGGCGCTCGACGCCGGCATCAACTTCTTCGACACCGCCGACGTCTACAAGAACGGCATGGGCGAGGAGTTCTTCGGCCGCACCCTCGGCAAGGTACGCGACCGCGTCATCATCGGCACCAAGGGCCGCTGGCGCATCACGGACGACCCCAACGACATCGGTGCCACCCGTCATCACCTCTACGCCGCCGTCGAGAACAGCCTGCGCCGCCTGGGCACCGACTACATCGACCTCTACCACATCCACGGATTCGACCCGCGCACCTCGCTCGACGAGACCCTGCGCGTCCTCGACGACCTGGTCCGCTCGGGCAAGATCCGCTACATCGGCGTCTCCAACTTCGCCGGCTGGCAGCTGATGAAGGCACTGTCGGTCTCCGACCGCCGCAACCTCAGCCGCTTCGTCTGCTACCAGGGCTACTACAACATCGCCGCCCGTGACCTGGAGCGCGAGATCGTGCCGCTCGCCATCGACCAGAAGGTCGGCATCACCGCCTGGTCGCCGCTGGCCGGCGGGTTCCTCACCGGAAAGTACCGGCGCGGCGAGGGCCGCCCCGAGGGCAGCCGCCTCTCCCAGCGCACCCCGGCCGAATCCGCGCCGCTGACCGACCAGGAGCAGGCGTACGACATCGTCGACGCCATGGCGCGGATCGCCGACGAGCGAGGCGCCACCGTCGCCCAGGTCGCCCTCAACTGGGTGCTCGCCAAGCCCGGCATCACCTCGGCCGTCGTGGGCGCCACCAAGCCGCACCAGCTCGCCGACAACCTCCAGGCGATGGAGTGGACGCTGAGCGAGGACGAACTCGCCCGCCTCGACAAGGTCAGCGAGACCGAGGCTCCGTACCCCTACTGGCACATCGGCACCGTGGGCGCCGACCGCAAGGAGCCGGGCGACGTCTACCCGGCCTGATCGCCCTCACCCGGCCTGATCGCCCCGTCCGGCCCGCCGCGCGGGCGATGGCGGCACAGCCACGGAGGGACGACCGCACGGGTCGTCCCTCCACCCGTCGTGCCGCACCCGCGGCGGACCGCGCCACCACAGCGAACAGGAACCCTCACCGCGAAAAGAAAGCCAGGCCCACCCATGACCACAGCCCCAGAAGCAGCCGTCCAGTCGCTTCCGGCACTGGACTACACCCGCACCGTCGACCGGCTCCTCGTACACCGCGACGCCCTCGGCGAGGTCTTCCTGACCGACCTCCAGCCCATCGACGACGAGAACTACGCCGCGGCGGGACAACTGCCCCGCTCGCACGCCTACTACGGCGACCACCTGCTCCGCCCGGCCCACCACGATCCCCTGCTCATCCTGGAGACGTGCCGCCAGGCCGCGCTCGCCGGCGCCCACCGGTTCTTCGGCGTCCCGGCCGACAACAAGTTCATCCTCACCCATCTGACCCTGCGCATCGACGAGCCGCAGGCGGTGTTCGTGGGATCCTCGCCCCTCCGGCTCGCCATGCGGGTGCGCATCAGCAGCCGCAGAGAGCGCGCGGGCCGGGTCACCGGGCTCGACTACGAGATCGCCCTGTCCGGCGGCGGCGCCGTGTTCGGCACCGCCTCCGTCGGCCTGCGGTTCAAGGACCCCGGCGGCTATCTGACGCTGCGGCTCAACAACCGCGACGGAATGGCGCTGCCCTCCTCGGCGGCCTATCCGGCCGGCACCCCCGGGGCACCCGTCGCCCCGCATCTGGTGGGGCGGGCCAACCCCGACAACGTCGTGCTGCTCGACGGCGTCGTCGTCGGCGACAGCGCGCAGGCGCTGCTGCGGATTCCCGCGCGGCACGCCAGTCTCTTCGACCACCCGCAGGACCATCTGCCCGGCATGGTCATCGCCGAGGGCGCGCGCCAGCTCGCCCTCTTCGCCGCGCTCGACATTCGCGGTCTGTCCAGCTCCAAGTCGCTCCTGACCTCGCTCGACGTGCGCTTCACCCGCTTCGGCGAACTGGAGGACGACACTGTCCTGAGTGCCGTCGTGGGCGAGTTCGGCGGCCCGCCCCGCACCGCCGAGGCCCCCGTCGACTACACCCTCGGCGGAATCCTCGCCGGCGCCGACGAGGACGAGCAGCGGCCCGAGGAACTGAAGGTCGCGGTCGAGGCGACCCAGAAGGGCGAGGCCCTGTGCTCCTTCGCCTTCACGCTCACCCGCATACCGGCATGACACGCACGAGGCGACCTCAGGAGCGACGATGACCAGCACGGCACGCGGCGCGGCGTTCTCCGACGTGGACGAGACGCTCATCCGCGTCAAGAGCATGTTCCGTTTCCTCGAGTTCCATCTGCGCCTGCGTGGCGAACCCCCGGCCACCTACGAACGGCTGACGGGCGAACTGCGACAAGCGGCGCTGCGGGGCGTACCCCGCGACGAGATCAACCGGCACTACTACCGGCTGCTGCGCGGCGAGAGCGCGAGCCGCCTGGCAGCCGCCGGCCGGCGGTGGTTCGCCGCCGAGTGGGAGGAGCAGAAGGACGGGCTGTACCTCCCGGACGTGGAGGAAGCCCTCCTCGCCCACCGGAAGGGAGGCCGGGCGCTGATCCTGGTCTCGGGTTCCTTCTTCGCGCCGCTCGACCCGATCGCCGCCGACATCGGCGCCGAAGCGGTGCTCGCCACCCGCCCGGTGATCCGCCGCGGGGAACTCACCGGCGAGGTGCTCGCCCCGATGATCGGCGAGACCAAGGGGCGCGCCGTCCGGCTGGCCGCGCCGATCGCGGGACTGGACCTCGCGGCCAGCTGGGCGTACGGCGATCACAGCAGCGACCTGTCGATGCTGCGGGCCGTCGGCCACCCGGTCGTCGTCGGCGACGACCCGGAACTGGCGTTCCACGCGACCACGGCCGGATGGGCCCGGCTGACCGCCGGGCCGGTACGGCGATGACAACCGCCGGGTCCCCAGTCGGGACGCCGGCGCCATCGGCGGGCCGCATCCCGCGGTCCGCCCAGGAACAGGGGAGGGCTTCTTGACTCGCATCGGCATCGTGGCCACCGGCTCGTATCTGCCGGAGACCGTCGTCAGCAACGAGGAGATCGCACGCGGGGCGGGGGTGAGCGACGAATGGATCGTCAGGAAGACCGGCATACGCGAGCGGCGCAGGGCCGACGATCGTGACGCCACGTCGGACCTCGCCGCCCGCGCCGCCCGCGCCGCGCTGGAGCAGGCGAAGGTGCGTCCCGAGGACGTGGCCTACATCGTCCTGGCCACCTCCACGCCCGACCACCCGCAGCCCGCCACCGCGAGCATCGTCCAGCATCTCACCGGCGCCGTGAACGCGGCGGCCTTTGACATCAACGCGGTGTGCAGCGGCTTCGTCTACGCCACGACCGTGGCCGAGCGCCTCCTGAGGGCCGCGGAGGAGGGGCGCTACGCCCTGGTCATCGGAGCGGACATCTACTCGCGCATCCTGGACTACTCCGACCGCAAGACCGCCATCCTCTTCGGCGACGGCGCCGGTGCCGTCCTGCTCGGCGCGGTGTCCGAGGCCTGCGGCATCCGGGAGACCAGTCTGCTCACCCGGGGCGACCAGTACCGCCTGATCAGTGTCCCGGCGGGCGGCAGCCGACTGCCGGCGAACGACAGCACGCTCCGGGAAGGCGCCCACTTCTTCCGCATGGACGGCCGCGGCGTGCGCTCCTTCGTGCATGACAACCTGCCGGCCGCCCTGCACGAACTGCTGGACCGGGCCGGGGTGGACCGCGAGCAGGTGCGCCACTTCGTCCCGCACCAGGCCAACGGGGTGATGCTGGGGGAGGTGTGGTCACAGATCGGGCTGCCCCGGGCGACCATGCACCTCGCGCTGGAAAGCTATGGCAACACCGGCTCGGCGTCGGTGCCCGTCACGCTGGACCTGGCGCACCGGCAGGGCGAGTTCGCCGACGGGGAGACCGTGCTCATGGCCGGCTTCGGCGGGGGGATGACCGTCGGCGCGGTGCTGACCCAGTGGGCGCCCACCGCCTTCGCCCGGCCCCGGGAGCAGGAACTCTCGGTGGTGGGCTGAGTCATGTCCGTACCCGTCACCGAGGCGGCGCCGTCACTCGCGCACGATCCCGAACTCCTGCGGCTGATGGAACAGTACGTCGCCCGGCGCAGGCGCGAGCGTCTGCGCCGCGCCCTCGAACAGACCCTCGCCCAGCGGCTGCTGGGCGAGGCGCGGCCCGGACCGGCCACCGGCGGTCCGCCCCAGGGGCGGACGCGGGAGCCGGGCGGTACGCGATGAGCCACGGCAGGCACGCGGCGGCGCCCCGCCGCGTGCCTGCCCGGGTGGCCCTCGGACGGTTGCGCCGTTGGTTGCGCGGCAGGGTCGTGCCGGATGGGGGAGGCATCCATGGCACCGCTCCGGGCACCATGGCCACCACGACCGTCATGGCCGGCACGTCCACCGGTTCCACCGGTTCCACCAGGTCCGCTACGGGCCCGACGGGTACCGCGGACGCCGCGGTGGGTGGCGCCGACGCTGCCGTGTGCGGCTCTGACGGCCTGCTGCCGAAGGCGGACCGCCGGCGATGACGGACCGCCGGTGATGACGGACCGTGTTCCGGCAACCGACGCCGACGCCGCGCGGACAGCAGCCGTCCTGGTGACACGCCGGTGGGCCGGCGGGGGATCACCGTCGGATCCACGCCCTTGGTACGCAGCTCACGGGCGAGTGCCCGACGGGCGAGGCCCCGGCCGTGGTGACGGGAGTCGACCCACGCG
>NZ_JBEYZX010000019.1:0-114344 GCF_040646255.1 Streptomyces sp. NPDC046203
CCGGACCGGGTTTCAGTGTTCAAGAAGGTCAAGCACGGCGCCGACTGGACGCCGGACCGGCCGACGCCGCGACGAGCAAGGCGACGCCGCCGCCCGGCCGTTACTCGCCGACGCAGCCGGTGACCCCGCACAGCCCCGACGGCTCGCGGCCCCCGGGCCCGCCCGGTGCGCCGACCCCGCCCGGTCCTCCCGGTGTGCCCGGCACCCCGCCCGGTGGTGTCGCGTACGCCGCGACGATGCTGGCGCACCCGGGCCAGATGGGTCCGGGCCAGATGGGTCCGGGGCAGCCCGGTCAGCCCAGCCAGGGTGGCAACACCCCGCCCCCGCCTCCGCCGCCGGGTGTCCCCGGCACGCCTCCGGGCGGTGTCGCGCATGCGGCGACGATGCTGGCGCAGCCCGGGCAGATGGGTCCGGGGCAGCCCGGTCAGCCCAGCCAGGGCGGCAACACCCCGCCCCCGCCCCCGCCGCCGGGTGTCCCCGGCACCCCGCCCGGTGGTGTCGCGCACGCGGCGACGATGCTGGCGCAGCCCGGCCCGGGTGGTCCCGGTGGCCCGGCCGGACCGCCCCCGCCGCCGGGACCCGTGCCCGCGCCCGGGTCCGCCGGGGGCCCCGGTGGTGCGTACGGCTACCCGCAGCCGACCGGTCAGCCGACCGTCGGCCCGGGCTATCAGGCCGTGCTGCGCTACCGCGCGCCCGACGGTTCGGAGCAGCAGCTCATCCGCCGCTCCGCGCCGGGCACCCCGCACCCGGAGTGGCAGATGCTGCACGAGCTGCGGGCGATGAACGTGCCGCCGCAGCAAGTGCTCGAACTCCACACGGAGTTGGAGTCGTGCGAGCTGCCGGGCGGTTACTGCGCGCGGATGATCCGGGAGACGTGGCCGCAGGCGCGTATCACCAACATCGCGCCGTACGGCCGTGAGCACGCGGGCCGTCGCCAGGGCATGCATCAACTCCTCACTCACCAGGGTGAGTTGCATCAGGTCGCGGACGGTCCGGCGCGCCCCGCGCCGGTGCGGGCGCCGCTGCCGCAGGTGCAGCCCGCGCCGCCGCTGCCGCCGGACGGGGTGGCGCAGGAGCTGGCCGGGGCGTTCGGCCCGGGCATCCTGCGCTTCGACCAGCGTGCGGTGTCCCGGCAGGGGGTGCCGGAGCTGGTGGCGGTGACGCTCGTGTGGGCGGGGCTGCCGGCCGACTTCGGTCCGTTCTTCTGGGCGCAGCCGCCGATGCCGGTGGTGCCGACGCTCGCGGAGCTGGCGCAGCAGCGGCAGATCCAGCCGGCGTCGGACGCGGGTTCGTATCTGGTGCTGGGGTCGGACTTCGGCCGGGCGATCTGTGTGCAGTACGGGACGGCGAACATCGTGGCCGTGCCGGTGGAGCCGGGTCCGGGCGGGCAGTCGGCGCCGCCGCAGTTCGTGAACACCGGGGTGCCGGAGTTCGTGCGCTGTCTGGCGCTGCTGGGGCGGATGTGGCGGCTGCGGTTCGGGCTGAACCCGGAGCAGGCGGGCCGCTGGACGGTCGACTTCCAGGCGCAGCTGGCGATGCTGGACCCGGCGGCGCTGTCGTCGCCGGAGAACTGGTGGTCGGTCCTGCTCGAACAGATGTGGGACGGCCTGCTGTAGGCCGCACGGCCCGCGCGGGGTTCCGTTCCGCGCGGGCATTCGTGTGAAGATTCAGCTGGTGTGACAAAAGGCGCTCGATGTGTGATCACATTGGGCGCCTTTTGTTCGTTTGCATGGCGCATCCTTGATTTTTGATGGCAAAAGCAGTCGAAGGGGCGTCGATGTTTTTCTCCGTGGGTCGCGGGCGTGGTTACCGTCCGGAGCAGGTCGACCGTCGGCTGGCGGACATCTCCGCGGAGCGCGACGCCGCCTGGGAACGGGCCGCGCGGCTGACCGTCCTGGCCAAGGAGATGGAGACGGAGGCGGCCCGGCTGCGCGAGCTCGCCGCGACGCTGCCTCCGCAGCGTTACGACTCCCTGAGCGAGCGCGCGCGCCGCATCCTGGCGGACGCGGAGGCCGAGGACGAGGCGTTGGTACGGGCCGCGGAGGCCGAGGCGCAGACGCTCGCGGAGACGACGGAGGCGGCCGTCGCGGAGCTGGCGGACACGGCCGCCACCTACGCCGAGGAGGTCCGTACGGGTGCCGACGAGGCGGCCCGCGAGACCCTGAAGACAGCAGGTGAGCGGGCCGACGCGCTGGGCGAGGAGGCCCGCCGTGACGCCCGCGAGCAGCGCGCCGCGGCCCGGCAGGCCTACGAGACCACCGAACGCGAGGCCGAGGCGCTCCTCGCCGACCAGGCCGAGCGGCAGCGGGTGGCGGAGGAGGAGGCCGACCGCGCGGAGACGGCCGCCCTCGCCGCGCAGCGGGCCCGGCACGAGGAGATGATCGCGCGCGCCGAGGAACGCCTGGAGGAGGCCCGCCGCGCCCTCGCCAGGACCGAGGAGGCCGCCCGCCACGGGCAGGAGGACGCGGAGGCGCGGGGAGCGGAGATCCTCGCCGCCGCGCGCGTTGAGGAGGAGCGCGTCGAGCGGACGACGGACCGGGTGCTGCGCGAGGACGAGGAGGAGCGCGAGGAGATCCGCTCCCACATGGAGCACATCCGCGCCTCGCTGGCGGCCCTCACGGGCGGCCGCCCGGGCCGCCGCGCGAAGGACACGGCGAAGGACGGGGCGAAGGACGGGGACGCGGCGGAGGCCACGGAGGCCGGGGGCGCGGCGGAGACCGGGCGTCCCGAGCGCGCGGTCGAGGAGTAATCCGGCGGGGGAATGTCTGCGGGCCCGTTCCGTGGGTACTCGCGTGGGCGGCGGGGGGTGGGTGCGGCACACGCGCGGACACGAGAGGAACGGGGAGATGAGCGAGAACACCCCCTCTGCGGACACATTCGGGGACGACGTCTACCAGCCGGCCGGCTCGGACAGCGCGAACCGGCCCAGCGGCCCGTACGACCCCGGCAACGCGCTCGACACCGACCCGACCGAGGACCTGGCCGAACCCGGCTACTCCCCGCCGGAGCGGCCGCGCGGGGTCGCCCGCCACGGGACGACCGCCCGCGAGCAGCGCGAGCGCGCGTCCCTCGACGACCGGCTCGCCGAGGAGCGCCCCGACGACCCGGGCGACGCCTGGCTCGGGGACGGCCTGGGCGACCTGCCGGGCGGCGAGGGCGAACCGCTGGACGAGGAGTCCGGTGCCCGCCGGGCGGGACGGCTGGCCTGGCGGTCCGACGACGGCGTCAGCGCCGTGGACGTGGGGACGGACGACGGTACGGCCCCGGCCGAGGAGGCCGCGATGCACCGCGACACTGGCATCGACGGCGCTTAGGCAGGCCGTGTCCGCGAGGTAGTGCCGTCTGCCTGCCCGGAGGGCGGGCCGTGTCGGGGTTTTGGTTCTTCCGTCGGATGCCGAGCAGCGATCGCAAGACGGAGGGTCGCCCCGGGACGTACGTGGTGGGGGCGCTTCCCGTGCCCGAAGGGCCACGGGGGGGCGCGCCGGGGGCACCTCCCGGGCGAAGCCTTGGGAGGAAGGGCATCGCGGACACGGCCCAGGGCCGGGCCCGGAGCCGGGGCGCTTGGCACGGGACCTGGCCGCGTTGCCGACCTGCCGGAACAGCTCCGCTGGGACATCGCTCCGTCGCCTCGCCATCCTTTCCCCCGCCGGAACCCCCAGGTCCTCCGGCGGATCTTCGCCGGGGGGCGAGGCCGGGGTCGGGTTCGGGGCCGGGGCCGTGACATCTGTTTCGACCGGCCCGGGTGGTGACCGCCGGAGGCCGGTCTCCCCGCCGCCCGCCGTCATCACTCCAGTGGCGCAACGCTGTCGGGCCCCGCGCGCCCGCCGTGTGGGGCCGTACGCGGCCCGGCGGGCGGGGCGGGGGCGGGCCGGAGCGGGGTGCGATCAGTACGGGCGGTTGCCTAGCCTGAGGCCGTACGAGCCCGGTGAGGTTCCCCCGGACGGCCCTTGGGCTGTTCGGCGGTACGTGCCGGAGCCCGGAGATCCGCCCGCCATCGCATGGGCCGTGCCCCCGCCGTTTCTCGCGCGCGGTGGTCCGCGCCCTTGCCGAGCGGAGGAAGGAGACCGATCGCCATGCTCATCCGCCACTCCTTCGAGGACGGCGTCCTGCACGTGTCGCTCCCGCATGATCTCGACGTCACCGGTCGGCCCGTGGCGGCCCTGGAGACCGAGCTCCTGGTCCATGTCCACCGTCCCCGGCGGGTCAGGGTCCAGCTCCCCACGTTCGATCCGTCGCCCGCCAGCCTGGGTGCGCTGTCCCGGACCCGCCGGCTCTGCGAGGCGCTGCGGATCCCGCTCACGGTCGTCGGGCCGGTCACGGTGGCCCGCCGCCTCGCCGCGAGTTTCGAGTCCGGTCCGGGCCTGAACCCTGGCCCCGGCCCGAACGCGGACCCGGACCCGAACGCGGGCTCCTTCGAGGTCGGCGACCCCGCGTAGGCGGCGGCAAAAGGCGAGCGGCGATCGCCGATCACGGCCTAGGGTGAGGGCCCGTTCACGCGATCCGGGGGATTCATGACCAGCCGCTTCACCGAACTGACCGTCGACTGCCACGATCCGGAGCGCCTCGCGGCCTTCTGGTGCGCGGTCCTGGACTTCGAGGTGATCGACCGGGGCGAGGACAAGGTCGAGATCGGTTCCTGGGTGCCGACCGTCGAGGCGGTCCGGGCCCGGCAGATGCCGCCGACTCTGGTGTTCATCCGGGTGCCCGAGGGCAAGACGGCGAAGAACCGGCTCCACCTCGATGTCAGCCCGATCGACCGTGGCACGGACGAGGAGGTGGAGCGGCTGCTCGCCCTCGGCGCCACCACGGTGGACGTGGGACAGGGCCCGGGCCGGAGCTGGGTGGTCATGGCGGACCCCGAGGGCAACGAATTCGACGTCCTGCGCACCCTGGCGGCGCCCGAGTAGCCCTGGCCTGACCCCTGGAGGACTGTGCGCCGGCCGGCCTCCCCGCCCGGCGCGCGCTCTCCCCTGCCCTTCTACCGGACGGTCCCGGGCCCTTCCTGAACCCGCACGTCCCCGGAAGTTCCCTCTTCTTCCTCCTTCTCTCCCTGTTCCTCGTGCTCCTTCAGGACGGGGAAGCGGCGTGGGGCGAGGGTGAGGAGGACCAGGAGGGCGAGGGCGGCGGCGCCCGCCGCGCCCAGGTAGACGTAGTCGACGGCGGCGGCGACCGCGCGCCGGAGGTGGTCGGCGGCCGGGGCGGTGAGGGCGCCGGGGGTCTTCAGGGAGTGGAGGAGGCCGTCGAGGTCGGCGCCGCCGGTCCGCGCGGTCAGTACGCCGTTGGCGATGGCCCCGAAGAGGGCGGCGCCGATGCTCTGGCCGATCTGGCGGACGAAGAGGACGGACGCGGTGGTGGTACCGCGTTCCTCGTACGGGACGGTCGACTGGACGCCGACGAGCAGCGGCAGTTGGAAGAGTCCGAGCGCGCCGCCGAGCAGCAGCATGAGCAGGGCGGGCTGCCAGGGTTCGCCGGGGAACGGAAGAAGCGGGAAGGCGAGCAGGACGAGCAGGGCCAGGGTCATGCCGAGGAGGGCGGTCCGGCGGAAGCCGATGCGGTTGTAGACGCGGTTGGACAGAGCGGCGCTGACCGGCCAGCTCAGGGTCATCACGGACAGGACGAAGCCGGCCGCGATCGGTCCGAGGCCGAGGACGGCCTGGGCGTACGTGGGGAGGAAGACGGTCGGGGCGACCATGAGGAGCCCGAGCGCGCCGAGGGCGAGGTTGACGGCGGCGATGGTGCGGCGGCGCCAGACCCAGCCGGGGATGATGGGGGCGGTGGCACGTCGTTCGATGACGACGGTCACGGCGGTGAGGACGGCGGCCCCGCCGAACAGGCCGAGGGACGGTACGGACAGCCAGGGCCAGGCGACTCCGCCCTGGACGAGGGCGGTCAGGAGGAGGGTTCCGGAGGCGAAGACGCCGAGGGCCCCGGCCCAGTCGACGGAGACCCGCGCCCGGCCCTGACGGATCTCACCCCGACCGCGACCGCGACCACGCCCTCGCCCCCGCTTCTCACCTGCGAGCTTGCCCTCCCCCGGCCCGAGATCCGCTCCCGACCCCTCCTCCTCGGCCTCCCCCTCGACCTCTCCGCGTCCCCCGACCCTTAGGGGTTCGGCGGCCCCTCTCAGGGTTGCCGCCCCCACCTCTTCCCTCGCCCCCATCCGTCCTGGTTCGACCAGATATCGGACGATCAGCCAGAGCGCGGCCCCGCCCACCGGCAGGTTGACGAGGAAGATCCAGCGCCAGTCCGCGTATCCGGCGAGGAGCCCGCCGGCCGCCGGTCCGGCGACGGCGGAGGTGGCCCACACGGTGGAGAGCCGGGCCTGGATCCTGGGGCGTTCCTTCAGCGGGTAGAGGTCGGCGGCGATCGTCTGGACCGTGCCCTGGAGGGCGCCGCCGCCGAGGCCCTGGACGACGCGGAAGGCGATGAGCGAGCCCATGTCCCAGGCGGACGCGCACAGGACGGAGCCGGCGAGGAACAGGACGATTCCGGTGACGAGTACGGGTTTGCGGCCGAAGGTGTCGCTGAGTTTCCCGTACACCGGCAGGGTGACGGTCACGGCGAGCAGATAGCCGGAGAACAGCCAGGAGAAGACGGACAGTCCGCCGAGGTCGCCGACGATCTGGGGGACGGCGGTGGAGACGACGGTGCCGTCGAGGGCGGCGAGCGCCATGCCCAGCATCAGGGCGGCGACGACGGGCCCGCGCCGCGTGTCGCCGGCGGCGCCTCCGCCACCACCGGGCCCCGTACGCCGTATCGCAGGTTCCGGTCCTGGTCCTGGCCCTGGCCCTGGCCCTGGTCCCGGTCCCGGTGTGCTCGCCCCGGACATCCTCAGCCGCCCCTTCCGCCCCGAACCCCCGCCCGTAGAACCACCGGTCGGTGCTTCGTACATCGAAAGGGGCAGGGGCAGCCTCTCACCGGTACCAGGGGCTGAGGAACCCCTAGGGGTGGCTCCCCCAGTAAGGCCAGGGGCCGTTCGTCCCGCCGGAGGACGAGGGAGGCCGGTCACCCTCCTTAGCTTGTTCTTACGTGGTCAGCGCATCGCATCCCGCGCCGCACACGCCGTCTTGACGCTCCGTCAAAAGCCGCGACCAAGACCGCCGACCAAGACCACCGACCGAGACACCACCACCAAGGAGAACGACCGTGACTTCGGCTGTGACCATCCCCAGGCTCGGGGGAAGCGGAGAGAGTACGGCCGTCGCCGCGCGGGCGCGTCAGGTCGTGAAGGCGTACGGCTCGGGGGAGACCCGGGTGGTCGCGCTCGACCATGTCGACGTGGACATCGCCCGGGGCCGCTTCACCGCCATCATGGGGCCCTCGGGTTCCGGCAAGTCCACGCTCATGCACTGCCTCGCGGGTCTGGACACGGTCAGCGGCGGTCAGATCTTCCTGGACGAGACCGAGATCACCGGTCTGAAGGACAAGAAGCTCACCCAACTCCGGCGGGACCGGATCGGGTTCATCTTCCAGGCGTTCAATCTGCTGCCCACGCTCAACGCCCTGGAGAACATCACGCTCCCCATGGACATCGCGGGCCGCAAGCCGGATGCGGAGTGGCTGCGGCAGGTGGTGGAGACGGTCGGTCTGACGGAGCGGCTGAAGCACCGGCCCAACCAGCTGTCCGGCGGCCAGCAGCAGCGGGTGGCGGTCGCCCGGGCGCTCGCCGCCCGCCCCGAGATCATTTTCGGTGACGAGCCGACCGGAAATCTCGACTCGCGTGCCGGGGCGGAGGTGTTGGGCTTCCTGCGTCAGTCCGTCGACTCGCTCGGCCAGACGATCGTCATGGTGACCCACGACCCGGTGGCCGCCTCGTACGCGGACCGCGTCCTCTACCTCGCCGACGGCCGGATCGTGGACGAGATGTACGCGCCGACCGCCGACCAGGTGCTCGACCGGATGAAGGACTTCGACGCGCGCGGGCGGACGTCGTGACCGTGCTCAAGACCTCGCTGCGCAACTTCCTCGCGCACAAGGGCCGCATGGCGCTGTCCGCCGTCGCCGTCCTCCTCTCCGTGGCGTTCGTGTCGGGCACGCTGGTGTTCAGCGACACCATGAACACCACGTTCGACAAGCTCTTCGCCTCCATCGCCGACGATGTCACCGTCCAGCCGGGGAAGTCGAAGGACGACGACGCGAGCCGGCTCACCGGCCGCCCCGACACGCTGCCCGCGTCGCTCGTCGAAAAGGTGCGGGCCGCCGAGGGCGCCCGTAACGTCGAGGGCGTCGTCAGCTCGGCGGCCGTGACCCTCGTCGACTCCAAGGGCGAGAACGTCGGCCCGACCTCCGGTGCGCCCACCATCGCGGGCAACTGGTCGTCGCGCGACCTGCGTTCGTTCGAGATAGCCTCCGGCCACGAGCCGCGCGGGCGGGGCGATGTGGTCGTGGACGAGACCACCGCCGAGAAGCATCACCTGAAGATCGGTGACGAGCTGCGCGCCATCGCCGTCACCGGCGACTTCACCGCGAAGATCTCCGGCATCGCCGCCTTCAAGGTCACCAACCCCGGTGCCGCCGTCGTCTGGTACGACCTCGCCACCGCACAGCGTGAACTCCTCGGCAAGGAAGGTGTGTTCACTCACATCACCGCCGAATCCGCGCCCGGCGTGAGCGACGACGTGCTGAAGAAGCGGATCGCCGAGAAGGTCGGCTCCGGCTACCGCCTCCAGACGGCCGCCGAGTCCGCCGACGCGAGCCGCGAGAGCATGAGTTCCTTCCTCGACGTCATGAAGTACGCGCTGCTCGGCTTCGCCGGGATCGCGTTCCTCGTCGGCATCTTCCTCATCGTCAACACGTTCTCGATGCTGGTGGCCCAGCGGACCCGCGAGATCGGCCTGATGCGGGCCATCGGCTCCAGCCGCCGCCAGATCAACCGTTCCGTGCTCGTCGAGGCGCTGCTGCTCGGCGTGGTCGGCTCGGTCGCCGGTGTCGCGTCGGGTGTCGGTCTCGCCGTCGGCCTGATGAAGATCATGTCCGCCGTCGGCATGGATCTGTCGACCGGCGATCTCACCGTCCGCTGGACGACCCCGGTCATCGGCCTCACCCTCGGCATCGTCGTCACCCTCCTCGCCGCCTTCGTCCCGGCCCGCCGGGCCGCGAAGGTCTCCCCGATGGCCGCCCTGCGCGACGCCGGCACTCCCGCCGACGCCAAGGCCGGCCGGGTCCGCGCCGTCCTCGGCCTGCTCCTGACCGCCGCCGGCGGGGGCCTGCTGTGGCTCGCGTCCCGCGCCGAGGAGGCCGGCCCGGGCTCGGGGCTCCTCGGTCTCGGTGTGGTCCTGTCCCTCCTCGGCTTCATCGTCGTCGGCCCGCTCCTCGCGGGCGGGGTGGTCCGCGTCCTCGGCGCGGTCGTCCTGCGGGTCTTCGGCCCGATCGGCCGGATGGCCGAACGCAACGCCCTGCGCAACCCGCGCCGCACCGGCGCCACCGGCGCGGCCCTGATGATCGGCCTGGCGCTGGTCGCCTGCCTGTCGGTGGTCGGCTCGTCGATGGTGGCCTCGGCCACCGAGGAGCTGGACCGGACCGTCGGTACGGACTTCATCATCCAGACCACCAACGGCCAGCCGGTCGTGCCGCAGGCCGAGGCGGCCGTGGCGAAGGTCTCCGGGCTCGACCACGTCACCCGCTACAAGGCGGTCGCGGCCACGGTCATCGATCCGAAGGGCAAGGCGGAGAAGAACGGCATCGTGGCCGCCGACCCGACGTACGCGACCGACCTGCGCCGCGACACCACGGCGGGCAAGCTGTCCGAGGCGTACGGGCAGGGCGCCATGTCCGTCGGCAGCACGTACGCGGCCGAGCACCACGTCACGGTCGGCGACACGCTCACCGTCGTCTTCCCGGACGGCAAGCGGACGAAGCTGCGGATCGCGGCCGTCACGTCCGACAGCAACAACATCGACAAGGGCGCGATGTACACCAGCATCGAGACGGCGGAGAAGTTCGTGTCCGCCGAGCAGATGCCCAGCCTGGTCCTCTTCGCCGCGGCGAAGGACGGCCGGACGGACGCGGCGTACAAGGACCTGAAGAAGGCCCTCAAGCCGTATCCCCAGTACCAGGTCGCCAACCAGGCCGACTACAAGAAGATCCTCCAGGACCAGGTCGGGCAGCTGCTCAACATCGTGTACGGGCTCCTCGCCCTCGCGATCATCGTCGCCGTCCTCGGCGTCGTGAACACTCTCGCCCTGTCGGTCGTCGAACGCACCCGCGAAATCGGCCTCATGCGCGCCATCGGCCTCTCCCGCCGCCAGCTGCGCCGCATGATCCGCCTGGAATCCGTCGTCATCGCCCTCTTCGGCGCCCTCCTGGGCCTCGGCCTGGGCATGGGCTGGGGCGTCGCGGCCCAGAAGCTCCTCGCCCTGGAGGGCCTGCGCGTCCTCGACATCCCCTGGCCGACGATCGTCGCCGTCTTCGTGGGCTCGGCCCTGGTCGGCCTCCTCGCCGCCCTGGTCCCGGCCTTCCGCGCGGGCCGCCTGAACGTCCTCACGGCCATCGCCACAGACTGACCAGACCCAAATGGGTGAGGGGCGACCGCGCGACCAGCGCGGTCGCCCCTCACTCATTTCCCCCACCCCACCAGCGGAACCATCCACTTTCCCTCAACCAGAGCCACCCCCACCCGAGCCCTCATCTCCGCCCCTTCCCCCCCATCCCCGCCTCTTCCCCTCTCTTTCCTCCCCTTTCAACCAGAGCCGGCCCCACCACGCTCACCCCCACCCACCTCCCCTCCCACCCACGGACGTGAGGCGCCCCCACCTACCCCACCCAGCGGGCGTGGGGGTGGGGCGCGACGGACGGGAGCGGGGGACGGGAAGGGGGTCGTGTTCGAAACGTAAAGCGTGATTTGTGGCGCGGAAAAAGAACGCTTTACGCACTACGGAGGCGACCGCGCCGTAAATCATGCAGTGCAGAACACGACCCCCGGACCGGCCCCCGCGCACCCACCCACCACGCCCCCCGCCCCACCCCCAACGCCCGCGCACCCTCCCCACGCCGCCCCCAACGCCCGCACCCACCCGCAAACGCCCACCCCCACAACCACCACGCCCACCCCCCAACCGCAGCGCCCCGCCCCACGCCGCGTCGTACGCTGGAACCCCCGCCCCGTCCCACGTGTCGGGCGTTCCGCGTTGCCCACTTGCCGGGATGGAAACCCCCATGAGCCTGCACGGTCTGCTTGACCTCGTCGTCCACGACCCTGCCCTCGCCGAGGCGGTCGACGCCGCCCGCGACGGCAACCGTCCCCACGTGGATCTCGTCGGCCCGCCCGCCGCCCGCCCCTTCGCCGTCGCGGCGCTGGCCCGTGACGCCGCGCGCACGGTGCTCGCGGTGACGGCGACGACCCGGGAGGCGGAGGATCTGGCGGCGGCGCTGCGCACGCTGCTGGATCCGGAGACGGTGGTGGACTACCCGTCGTGGGAGACGTTGCCGCACGAGCGGTTGTCGCCGCGTTCGGACACGGTGGGCCGCCGGCTCGCGGTGTTGCGCCGGCTGGCGCATCCGTCGCCGGACGATCCGGCGGCGGGCCGGGTGAGTGTGGTCGTCGCGCCGGTGCGTTCGGTGTTGCAGCCGCAGGTGAAGGGTCTGGGCGATCTGGAGCCGGTGGCGCTGCGCACGGGGCAGCGGGCGGATCTGGAGCAGATCGTCGCGGGTCTCGCGGCCGCCGCGTACTCGCGGGTCGAACTGGTGGAGAAGCGGGGCGAGTTCGCGGTCCGCGGCGGGATCCTGGATGTGTTCCCGCCGACGGAGGAGCATCCGCTCCGGATCGAGTTCTGGGGCGACGACGTCGAGGAGATCCGCTACTTCAAGGTGGCGGACCAGCGGTCGCTGGAGGTGGCGGAGCACGGTCTGTGGGCGCCGCCGTGCCGTGAGCTGCTGCTGACGGACGAGGTGCGGGAGCGGGCGGCGGCGCTCGCCGAGCAGCACCCTGAGCTGGGTGAACTCCTCGGCAAGATCGCCGAGGGGATCGCGGTCGACGGTATGGAGTCGCTGGCTCCGGTCCTCGTGGACGACATGGAGCTGCTGCTCGACGTGCTGCCCGCCGGGGCGATGGCGGTGGTCTGCGACCCGGAGCGGGTCCGTACCCGTGCCGCCGATCTCGTCGCGACGAGCCAGGAGTTCCTGGCGGCGTCGTGGGCGGCGACGGCGGGTGGCGGCGAGGCGCCGATCGACGTGGGCGCGGCGTCGCTGTGGGGGATCGCGGATGTCCGGGACCGGGCACGCGAGTTGGGGATGATGTGGTGGTCGGTGTCGCCGTTCGCGGCGGACGATCCGTCGGCGAACGGGGGTGCCGACACGCTCAAGCTCGGCATGCGTGCCCCGGAGGCGTATCGCGGGGACACCGCCCGCGCCCTCGCGGACACGAAGGGCTGGCTGGCGGACGGCTGGCGCACGGTGTACGTGACGGAGGCGCACGGCCCGGCGTCCCGTACGGCCGAGGTGCTGTCGGGCGAGGGGGTCCCGGCCCGGCTGGATCCGGATCTGCCGGGTGCCGCCGCGCTGTCGCCCTCCGTCGTCCATGTCTCGTGCGGGTCGATCGACTACGGCTTCGTGGATCCGGCGCTGCGGCTCGCGGTCCTCACGGAGACCGACCTGACCGGTCAGAAGGCGGCGGGCAAGGACGGCCGGCGGATGCCGGCGAAGCGGCGGAAGACGATCGATCCGCTGACGCTGGAGGCGGGCGACTACATCGTCCACGAGCAGCACGGTGTGGGCCGCTACATCGAGATGGTGCAGCGTACGGTGCAGGGCGCGACGCGCGAGTACCTTCTGGTGGAGTACGCCCCCGCGAAGCGCGGCCAGCCCGGCGACCGGCTGTACATCCCGACGGACCAGCTGGAGCAGGTCACCAAGTACGTGGGTGGCGAGGCGCCGACGCTGCACCGGCTGGGCGGCGCGGACTGGACGAAGACGAAGGCACGCGCGAAGAAGGCGGTCAAGGAGATCGCCGCCGATCTGATCAAGCTGTACAGCGCGCGGATGGCGGCTCCGGGGCACGCGTTCGGTGCGGACACGCCGTGGCAGCGGGAGCTGGAGGACGCGTTCCCGTACGCGGAGACGCCGGACCAGCTGTCGACGATCGCCGAGGTCAAGGAGGACATGGAGAAGTCGATCCCGATGGACCGGCTGATCTGTGGCGACGTCGGTTACGGCAAGACGGAGATCGCGGTACGGGCGGCGTTCAAGGCGGTGCAGGACGGCAAGCAGGTCGCGGTCCTCGTGCCCACCACGCTGCTGGTGCAGCAGCACTTCGGCACGTTCTCCGAGCGCTACTCCCAATTCCCGGTGAATGTGCGGGCGTTGTCGCGTTTCCAGACGGATACGGAGGCGAAGGCGACGCTGGAGGGGCTGCGCGAGGGATCGGTGGACGTCGTCATCGGCACCCACCGTCTCTTCTCCTCCGAGACGAAGTTCAAGGACCTGGGCCTGGTCATCGTGGACGAGGAGCAGCGGTTCGGTGTCGAGCACAAGGAGCAGCTGAAGAAGCTGCGTGCCAACGTCGACGTCCTCACCATGTCCGCGACCCCCATCCCCCGTACGCTGGAGATGGCGGTCACCGGCATCCGCGAGATGTCGACCATCACCACGCCGCCGGAGGAGCGGCACCCGGTCCTGACCTTCGTCGGCCCGTACGAGGAGAAGCAGATCGGCGCGGCCGTCCGCCGTGAACTGCTGCGCGAGGGGCAGGTCTTCTACATCCACAACCGGGTCGAGTCGATCGACCGGGCCGCCGCCCGGCTGCGCGAGATCGTGCCGGAGGCGCGGATCGCGACGGCGCACGGCCAGATGTCCGAACAGGCCCTGGAACAGGTCGTGGTGGACTTCTGGGAGAAGAAGTTCGACGTGCTGGTGTCGACCACGATCGTGGAGTCCGGCATCGACATCTCGAACGCCAACACGCTGATCGTGGAGCGCGGCGACAACTTCGGTCTGTCGCAGCTGCACCAGCTGCGCGGCCGGGTCGGCCGGAGCCGGGAGCGCGGCTACGCCTACTTCCTTTACCCGCCGGAGAAGCCGCTGACGGAGACCGCGCACGAGCGGCTGGCGACGATCGCCCAGCACACCGAGATGGGCGCGGGCATGTACGTGGCCATGAAGGACCTGGAGATCCGCGGCGCGGGCAATCTGCTCGGCGGCGAGCAGTCCGGCCACATCGCGGGGGTCGGCTTCGATCTGTACGTACGGATGGTCGGCGAGGCCGTGGCCGACTACCGGGCGTCCCTGGAGGGCGGCGTGGAGGAGGAGCCGCCGCTGGAGGTGAAGATCGAGCTGCCGGTCGACGCGCACGTCCCGCACGACTACGCGCCGGGCGAGCGGCTGCGCCTGGCGGCGTACCGGGCGATCGCCTCGGCGAACTCGGAGGAGGACGTCAAGGCGGTACGGGAGGAACTGACCGACCGCTACGGCAAGTTGCCTGAGCCCGTCGAGAACCTCCTGCTCGTCGCCGGCCTGCGGATGCTGGCCCGCGCCTGCGGCGTCGGCGAGATCGTGCTCCAGGGCCCGAACATCCGCTTCGCGCCGGTGGAGTTGCGCGAGTCGCAGGAGCTGCGCCTGAAGCGCCTGTACCCGCGTACGGTCATGAAGCCGGCCGTCCACCAGATCCTGGTCCCGCGCCCGACGGCCGGCAAGATCGGCGGCAAGCCGGTCGTGGGCCGCGAACTCCTGGCGTGGACGGGCGAGTTCCTGGCGGAGATCCTCGGGTCCTGACGGCTGACGGACCCGTGCGCTCGTCCCGCCCCGGTGCGGGCTCCGGCCGGCGCGCCGGGACGGGACGAGCGGCGCGCGGTCACGGTCGCTGTACGAATCGTCGGGGAACGCGGCGGCCGCGAGACCACCCTCGTCGGACAGGGGGCTCCCGGCACCGGGAAGGCCCCCGGCCCCGCATGAGCGCGGCGGCCGGGGGCCTTCCCGTCTATCGGATCAGTCCCGGATCAGTCCCGGATCGGACCCGGATCAGTTCCGGATCGGCCCCGGCGCCCGGGGCATGCGCGGGCAGCGGTGGGCGTCCCGGTTCCGGACTCAGACGATGCTGGGGATGTACGTGTTGCAGTAACCGGCCTTGGTGACCTTCTCGTCGTAGCCGTAGACCGGGTCGCCGTCCCACAGGAGGGCGTAGCCGGACTCCGGGCCGACGATGCCGTCGACCTGCCAGGGGAAGTACGCCTTCTGGAAGAAGCGGATCGCCTCGTCCGTCTCGGGCCCGAACTTGCTGTCCTCGGAGATCTGGCGGTGCGGGGTCACGCCGGGGCGCCAGTTCCAGTTGTTGGCGAAGAGGAAGTTCAGCTGGTGCTGCACGCACCACACGCCGTTCGGGTTGTTCGTCTGGCCGTATCCGATGTACGGGGCGCCGACCCGGGCCTGTGCCGTGCCGGAGAAGGCGAGGACGGACAGGGCGGCGGCCGCGGAGACAGCGGCGACGACCCGTGAGGCGGGCTTCTTGAACATGACGAACCTGCTTTCCGTGCGGAGCGGGGCGGGGATCGGTACCGGGGGCGGGCTTGGCCGGACGCCACCGGACAGCCGGAACACTAGGCCGGGTTCGGGCACTTCCCGGTGTCCCGGCCGTCCCGGGGCAGTCCCGGGCGGCCGGCGGGGCGCTCCCGGGAATCCGTCTTCCGTGGTCGGCGGGAGTGCACGGGGGACCGTCCCGCGAACCGGTCCGGGACGGGGCGCCCGTCCCGGAGGGCCGCCGCGCCGTCCCTGTGCCTGGGACGGCGTTCCCGTCCCGTGAGCCGGGCCCCACACG
Organism: Streptomyces sp. NPDC046203; assembly: GCF_040646255.1. Classification (NCBI taxonomy): domain Bacteria; kingdom Bacillati; phylum Actinomycetota; class Actinomycetes; order Kitasatosporales; family Streptomycetaceae; genus Streptomyces; species Streptomyces sp. NPDC046203. Next base: position 15,743 of record NZ_JBEYZX010000019.1, read on the forward strand.
GGACGTCCCGGGGAGGGTTTCGGGCCCGAACCGCCGTACGCGGCCCCTACATTGCAGGCGTCGGACGGCCCCGGGCCCCGTGCGCGGCCCGCCCGGGGCCTGTCCTTCCCGACCCATCCCCATCCCCACCCCCTCCCGCCGAGCCGGCCCATGTTGCCGCCTGTCGCCGTGTGCCGCTGTGCGCCGCCCTGTGCCGCCGTCATGCCGGCCTGTGCCTTGGTGCGTCGCCTCACGCCGGTTCGGTGCGGATGTCACGGAACGGAGAGAGAAGACCCTTGAGACGACACGAACGACACAGACGACGGCCGTCGGCCGTCGCCGTGGTGCTCACCACGGCGACGGCACTGATGGCGCCGCTCACCCTGTCCGCCCAGGCGGCGTCATCCGCGGCTCCGGCCGCCCCCACGCAGAAGCCGAACCCGTCCGCACCGGGCGCCGACCGGCACCCCGCCGAGGTCCCGGCCCGCGACCGGGCCGAGGTGGTCGGTGGCGCCTCGGACCGGGCGTGGACCACGTCCGGGGACGCCTCCGGATTCCATGTGCTGGTCGCCGAGGCGAAGGAGGGCTACCTCTGGAAGACGGCGGCCACCCTCTCGGAGCCGGGCTTCGACACCGACGCCTGGATCGGCAACGCGTGCGTCACCGCCTCCGGTGACCGCGCGGTCGTGGCGTACGCGCCCCGTACGTTCACCAACAAGCCCGAGCTGATGACGCGCGGCGCGTTCACCGCCGTGGTCGAGCTGGCCACGGGCAAGGTGACGAAGCTTCCGGTGCAGGCGTCCCTGTCGTACTTCTCCCCCGGTTGCGGCGAGGGGGAGACGGCGGTGCTCTCCCAGTTCACCGACGACGAGTCGAAGGAGAACGCGACCCGGCTGATCACCGTCGACGCGAAGGCCGGCCGCACGGCGGCCCCGCTGAAGCTGACCGGCCAGGTCACCTCCGCGATTCCCTACGGCGGCGGCGAGATCGTCGCGGCCGATGGCGCGCGGCTGGTCCGTATCGGCAAGGACGGCGGCCGGCGCGCGATCGCGCGTACCGACCAGGTCCCGTTCCGGATCACCCGGGACGCGGCCGGCGGCATCACCTTCCTGGACGCACCCGTCGAGGCGGGCAAGGGCTCGAAGGCGAGCGGCCAGGTCAAGCACGTCGACGCCGCCGCGGTGCGCTCGGCGGGCAACGGCGCGGCGAAGCCGCGCCTGGTCGCCTCCGGGCGGCTCACCGCGCTGGACGTGGCCGGTTCCCCCTCCGGTGAGGTCTACGTCACCGGCGAGGCCGACAGCGACGGCACGCTGCCCGCGCACGTCCACAACCCCGGCGGCCTCGACAAGGACGCGGTGCTGAGCGCCCGCGGCCAGTCCGCGGTCTCCACCCGCTGGGCCCATGGCAAGGACGGCAGCCCGATCAGGCCCGAACAGGCCACCACCGAGCGGACCGTCGTCAACCACGTCACGGTGCTCGGTACCGGGAAGGACGTCGAGCTGGAGGCCACGCCCGGGGCCGAGCCCCTGGCTCCGGCCCGGCGTGCCGACGGCCTCGCGACCTCGCCCGCTCTGCACAGAGCGGGCGCGCCCGCGGCCGCCGCCCCCAGCGCGCGGACCACGCAGAAGGCATCGCTCGCGGCCCCCGCCGCCTCCGGTGCCTCGGCTCCCGCCGCCTCCGGTGCTTCGGCCCTCGCCGCCTCCGCCTCCGCCTCCGCCTCCACCTCCGGCGCCGCGCTGGCTGCCGCCGCCTCGCCGAACGACCCCGCCGAGGCGGAGCGCACCTGCGCCGTACCGCGCGGCGACGTGCGCAAGCAGGCGTTCCAGCCCACCCCGCGCCAGATCGAATGGGCCGTGGACCAGGCCGTGATCATGGCTCTGAACCAGCGTGTCAACCGGGTGTCCGACTGGAAGTCGATGGGCATGGCGGCCTACAGCCCGCAGGCACTGTTCCCGCTGCGCGTGCTGAGCGGCGACCCCAACGGCTATATCGACAAGGCCGACGACTGGCACATCCCCGCGCAGATCATGCTGGGTGTCATCACCCAGGAATCCAACATGTGGCAGGCCGGCCGGTACGTCGTCCCCGGTGCCACGGGTAATCCGCTGATCGGCAACTACTACGGCATCGAGTACGCCCCCGACGGCACCCAGGGTGATCCGTGGCTGGTCAACTGGTCCAAGGCCGACTGTGGTTACGGCCTCACCCAGATCACCGACGGGATGCGTCTGCCCGGGCACGACCAGCCCACCCTGTCGCCCGCGCAGCAGGAGGCCGCGGCGCTCGACTACACGGCGAACATCGCCGCCGGTGTCGACAAGCTCGCCGAGAAGTGGAATGAGACCCGCGACGCCGGTCTGATCATCAACAACGGCAAGCCGAGGTTCATCGAGAACTGGATCTACGCCCTGTGGGCGTACAACGCCGGTTTCCATCCGCAGGCCGACGCGGCGAAGAACAACGGCGCGTGGGGCGTGGGCTGGATCAACAACCCGGCCAACCCGCTCTGGAAGGCCAACCGTCCCCCCTTCCTGGAGGCGGTCAACGGCGACAACGACTACTCCGCCGCCTCCCACCCGCAGGACTGGCCGTACCAGGAGAAGGTGATGGGCTGGGCGGCCCGGCCCATCTCGGCGATGCTCAAGCCCGGCACGATGGGGGCCGGGTTCATCCAGGCGTGGTGGAACTCCAACGCCTACCGCACCATGGGGCTGAAGCCCTGGGAGTCGCTGTTCTGCGACGCCGAGAACGAGTGCGACCGCACCAAGATCGGCCCGGACGACAAGAACGAGCCGGGGCTCGGCGCCTGCACCCGTGCCGACCTGCACTGCTGGCAGCACCACGCGGTCACGTACCGAAACTGCGACAACGGCGAGTGCGGCTATCCCGTACACCGCTTCGACACCACCTACCCGGAGCAGCCGGACGAGAACGACTCCTACCGGCCGCGGTGCAACGCTGATTTGCCGGAGGGTTCGCTGGTCGTCGACGACGTACCGGACAACGTCTCACCGACGGGATGGGCTGCCCGCGGTTGCGGGACGGTGAAGTCGGCGGGGACCTTCGCCTTCGACTTCAACCTGTGGAACGGCACGTATCCCGGGAAGATCGACATGCATCAGGTCGGCGGCGGCTACCTGAACCACTTCTGGTTCTCCCACACCCGTGACACCGCCGGCAACGACGGCGGCCGGCTGCTGACCACCGGTACCTGGACGCTGAACCGGAACATCGGCGGCAGCGGCTGGGCCCGGGTGATGGTGCACATCCCGGACCACGGCGCGCACACCCGGCAGGCCAGGTACGTGGTGCACGGGACGGACTCCACCAGTCCCGTACGGGTGGTGCCGCAGCGCACCCAGGAGAACCGCTGGGTCGACCTCGGCGCGTTCCACTTCACCGGTACGCCGAAGGTCTCGCTGAGCACGCACGCCGACGGCGGCAACGGCTCCGAGGACGTGGCCTGGGACGCCGTCGCCTTCCAGCCGCTGCCCGGCAAGCCCGGCGAGTCCATCGTCGCGCTCGGCGACTCGTACTCCTCCGGCGAGGGCGCGTCCGTCTCCGGCGGATCCGACTACTACCGGGAGACCAACTACCAGGACCGCTCCAACGGCGCCACCCGCGACGCCTGCCACCGCTCCAAGCTGGCATGGTCCCGGCAGGCCACCCTGCCCGGCCGCGGCAGCTCGATCGGGGCGCTCGCAGACGCCCATGACCCGTCGCTCGACTACCACCTGATCGCCTGCTCCGGCGCCCGTACGTACAACGTCCTCGGCAAGTCGGACGGCGGCGGCAAGTCGGAGTACGGCGAGATGGCCCAGCTGGACCAGGGCTATCTGGACCAGAACACCACGCTGGTGACGATCTCCGTCGGCGGCAACGACGCCCTGTTCACACCCATCTTCCAGCAGTGCCTCTACCACCTCCCGTTGTGCCCGGGCGCCGAGATCGACGACGTCGACGCCAACGGGAACAAGACGGGCAAGAGCTCGGGGACCCTCTCCGACTACGCCCCCGCCCGCATCCACAATCTGGTGCGCCCGCAGATCGTGAAGACCCTGAAGGCCATCAAGGCGAGGGCCCCGCAGGCCAGGATCGTGCTGATGGGCTACCCGCCGCTCATGGAGTACAACGGGAACTGCCTGCCCGGCATCGACGACAGCGAGGGTTCCTGGCTGAACTCCATCGGCGATGTCCTGCTCCAGGAGATGGACGGCGCGGCCCAGGACGCGCGGGCCGAGGGGGTCCGGGTGTGGTTCTCGAACCCGAAGGAGGCGTTCAAGGGCCAGGCCATCTGCGGATCGCCCGAGACGGTCCATGGCATCGTCACGGACCTGGTGGAGAGCGACGGCCTGCTCGTCGACGCCGATGTGCTCAAGTTCGGTGTCTCGGCCCAGTCGTTCCACCCGAAGATCGCCGGCGCGCGCCACTACGCCGACTCTCTGGAGCAGACCCTGAGCGGCATGCCTCTGTCATGACCCTCACGCCCCTCATGACCCTCATGACCCGCTGACGAGACATCCCTCTCCCGTGCCGTTCCACGTCCCGTGGGACGGCACGGGACAGCGGGACGGGCGTGCGGTCTTGTCCCGGCGCCCCCCGGTTCTTAGCGTCGGTCCGCGACTTCCCGACCGGCTCCGCGAAGGGACCCACATGACCACGCCGACGGCACGCATGCTGCTCCACCGACGCTCCCTGCTCGCCGGCGCGCTGGGCCTGGGGGCGGCGCTGACCACCCTGGGTACGGGGGCGGGGCGGGCCTGGGCCACCGACGGGCCGCTGGTGTCCGGCTGCGAGGCATGGGGCGCGCGGCCGCCGAAGAGCCCCGTGAAGGTGCTCCCGGCCCGGGCGCAGAAGATCATCGTCCACCACACGGACACCCCCAACGTGACCGATTACGGGCAGGCCCAGGCATTCGCGCTGTCCCGTGCGATGCAGACGTACCAGATGGACGATCAGGGCTGGATCGACACCGGGCAGCACTTCACCATCAGCCGGGGCGCGTTCGTCACCGAGGGCCGGCACGGGAGTCTGGCCGCGCTCGACAGCGGTACGCAGATCGTCGAGGCCGCGCACTGCCCCGGCCAGAACACCGTGGCCATCGGCATCGAGAACGAGGGCACGTACATCACCGAGGAGCCCCGCCCCGAGCAGTACGCGACGCTCGTCGCCCTCTGCACCCGCATCTGCCTCCAGTACGGGATCCGGCCCTACCAGATCTACGGCCACCGGGACTTCCACAACACCGAGTGCCCCGGCGACCGCCTCTACGCCCGGCTGCCGCAGTTGCGCGCCGACGTGGCGGCTCGGATCGGCGGCGATCCGACGGCGCCGGTGTGGCCGGTGGTGGGCATGGGCGAGGTGAGCGAGCGGGTCCGCGTCCTCCAGCGTCTGCTTGTCCAGCGCGGGGCGACGATCACGCCGGACGGCGCCTTCGGGCCGGTGACCGATGCCGCGGTGCGCGCGTTCCAGAAGCAGATCGAGGCCGCCGTCGACGGGGTGGCGGGCAACCAGACCTGGAACCAGCTGTGCGCGCCGGTGGCGCGGGGCGCGGTCGGCGAGGCGGTGACGGCGATACAGGGCCGGCTGTCGGACCTCGGCTTCCCCACCACGGCGGACGGCGAGTTCGGGCCCGGCACCGCGGACCAGGTGACGGCGTTCCAGGGCTCGCGCGGGCTGCCGCAGGACGGCGTCGTGGACGCGCGGACCTGGAGCCGGCTGCTGGCCTGACCCGCCGTCCGGCAGGAGGGGCGATCCTGCGTCGACACGGCCCCCCGGGAGCGACACTCCGGGGGGCCACAACCATGGGGTGGTTCATTCGGGTGACTGGTACCGTTCGCGCGCCGAGGGCCAGGGGGCCCCGGAGCGAGACATGGGGAGTCACGTGATGGCAGGGGCACTTGGGGAGTCGGGCGGCGGCGAGGCCCCGAGAGGCGACCTCTTCGCCGAGATGCGGCGGATCAAGGACGCGTCTCGGCTGAGCTACAACCGCCTTGCGGACAAGACGCACTACAGCCGCTCCTCCTGGGAGCGTTTTCTCAATGGCAAGCAGGTCCCGGCCAGGATCGCGGTGGAGGAGTTCGCGGCCGCGGCCAGGACGGATCCCGGGCCGCTGCTGGCCCTTCTCGACCAGGCCGTCGTACGCGACGAGACGCCGGCGGAGGGGCCGGGGTCCGCGCCCGCGTCCGCCCCCACATCCACATCCACATCCACACCCACACCCACACCCGCGCCCGTGTCCTTGTCCGCGCCTGCGGAGAGCCCGATTCCGGTTCCGGTTCCGGAGCCGGGGGCGGAGTCCGGGCCTTCCGTCTCCGCGGCGATGGCCCCGGGGGAGGGGCCGGGCGCTCCGGGATCGGGAGCTTCGGAACCGGACGCTCCGGGACCGGATGCTCCGGGACCGGCAGAGGACGGGCCGGCACGGACGTTCTCCTGGTTGCCGCCCCTGCGCTCGGCGGCCGGGATCCTCGCCGGTGCCCTGCTCGGCAGCATCGTCACCCTCCTCTACATCGAACCGGCCGGCGCGGACAACGCCGGAGCGAAGGACTCGCCGTCGGCGGCGCCCGAGCGGACCCTGTCGAACGCACCGATCAAGGTCGGCTGCAAGAGCGACACGTGCCAGCTCCGCGAGCCGCAGGCGGAGGACTGCCAGTGGGACGCGCGGACCGTGCGTCGGACCTTCCTGCGCGGCATGAGCATCCAACTGCGCTACAGCGAGGCATGCCAGGCGGTGTGGGGCCGGATCGAGAACGGCGACATCGGCGACACGGTCATGATCAGGGACAAGCGCGGCTCGTCCGACGACGCCGCGATCCGGATGGAACACGACACCTACACGCGGATGCTGGCCGTCTCGCCGGACGCGCCGTGGGAGACCATCACGGTCTGCGGGGCGATCCCCAGCCAGAAGGAAGAGGAGTGCTCCCCGCTGGGCGCGATCCATCCCTGATCCATCCCTGATCCGGGCACGGACAGCGGCGGTACCCAGGCGGTACCCGGGCGGTACTCGGACGGTACTCAGGAGGTACCCAGGCAGTACTCAGGCGGGAACCGGACGGGACCAGGCGGGACCCAGGACGGGACGGTGTCCGGGACACCCCCGGGACGGTACGAGACAGGGTCCCGCCCGGCCCGGCAGCGCCCCGTAACCGCAGGTCCGGGGCCGTCCCGGAGCTGCGGTGGGAGGGGTGCGGGGCGGCCCGGCGGCCCCTGTGCCGGCGGACGGCGCGTTGCTAGTTTTCGACTCGCCGTCGTCCGCCGACACGGCCCAAGTCCATGACTCCCCGGGGGGATCCACTCATGAATCTGAAGCGCACTCTCGGATCGCTCGGCGCGGTCGCCGCGCTCACGCTCGGCGTACTCACCACGGGTTCGGCGCCGGCGAGCGCCGGCATCACCACCCAATGCACCGGGCACTCCACCTACACCGACACCGCGGGCTACTACGTGAAGGTCCCGACCGATTACATGGGCGGCAGCAACTTCTGCGCGATGAGCCAGGGCGCCTCCGGGGAGCAGGTCCGCTGGCTGCAGGAGACCCTCTGGCAGTGCTACGGCCAGAACATCGTGTCCGACGGCCAGTTCGGGCCGGCCACCGCGGCCGCCCTGAAGAAGGTCCAGGCCGCCCTCAACCTCAGCGCCGACGGCGTCTACGGTCCGCAGACCCGCGACGCGATCAAGTGGAACTGGATCCTCTGGGAGACCGGCGGCCACCGGTGCCTCCGCCTGACGCAGGCCCCGGGTCCGCTCCGCTAGACCGTTGCGGTGAAGCCGAGTTCAGTCGGAGCACCGGCCAGTGGGGTGGTCGGCGGTACCGGCGGAACCGGCGTCCATGGAGGGGGAGCGCGGGCGCCTCAGGAAAATCGTTTTCCCTGATCAGCGCCCTGTCGCTAGCCTGCCCCGCATGGACCTGAACATCACGACTCTCGCCGAACGCCCACACCTTCAGGGCAAGTTGTGGGACATGAAGCATCTCTGGCCGGAGTTCATGATGTACGACCCGGTCGGCTGGGGGTACATGGGCCGGATCGTCACCGACTTCCCCGAGTACGTCCTGGTCGCCACCGACGGGGCGGACGGTCCGGTCGTCGCGCGCGGGTTCAGCGTGCCGTTCCGGCTCGCGGCCCAGGGGCGCGGCGAACTGCCCGACACCGGCTGGGACCAGGTGCTGCTCTGGGCGTTCTCGGATCTGCGGGCGAAGCGCGAGCCCGACACCGTCAGCGCGATCGAGATCACCGTGGAGACGGGCGCGCTCGGCCAGGGCGTCTCGCACCGCATGCTGGCGGCGATGCGCGCCAACGCCCAGCGGCTCGGCCACACCGATCTGGTCGCCCCGGTCCGCCCCAACGGCAAGCACCTGGAGGCGCGTTCGTCCCTCCACGAGTACGCCTTCCGTACCCGCGAGTCCGACGGACTGCCGCACGACCCGTGGCTGCGCGTCCACGTCCGCGCGGGCGGCACGGTGGAGAAGGTGGCGCCCGCCTCGATGACCATCGGCGGCTCGCTGGAGCAGTGGCGCGCGTGGACCGGCCTGCCGTTCGACACCGACGGCCCGGTCGAGGTCCCCGACGCCCTGATCCCCGTGCACTGCGACACCACCGCCGGCTACGCGGTGTACGTGGAGCCGAACGTCTGGGTCCGCCACCGCCTTTGAGCCGGTACGCGGACCCGCGGACACGCGCGAAGGGGGTGAAGGCCGTTCCCCGGTGACGGCCTTCACCCCCTTCGCGTATCCCGGATCCCCCGGATCCCCCCGGATCCCGGATCCCCCCTGAGTCCCCCCAGACCCCCTGAGTCCCCCCAGACCCCCTGAGTCCCCCCGGACCCCCGGTCCCCCTGGGCCCTACCCCCTCGGGCCGGTCAGCCGAGCATCTTCTCGTCGACCATGTCCTTCTTCGCCGGAGCCGTGACCCGCACCGGCTTGCCGAAGTCCGAGAAGCCGATCGTCCCCGGCTCCTTGCCCCCGGTCACGCTGATCTTCAGGAGGTACGGCGTGCCCTCCGTCGCCACGTACGCGGTGCTCTTCTCGCCGCCCTCGCGCTGGGTGAGGACCAGCGCCTTCTTCCCGTCGAGCGTCGTCTCCGCGCCCTTCACCGTGCCGGCGCCGGAGGATGCCTCGAAGTCGGCGAGGAGTTCCTGGAGCCCGCAGAGCTGGAGCATGTCCTTCATGTCGGGGTCCTTGGGATCGACCTTCATCCAGCGGCCCTTGAGCTCCTTCAGCACGGCCGCCTGGACCTCGGCCGACTCGTCCTCGACCTGCCCCTTGATCATCCGCTCGTCGAAGCGGATGTAGGCGGTCTTGTCGGCGGTACGGATCAGGTCGGCCGAACCGGCGCCGCCGACCTGGATCGTGCCGGTGCACCGGCCCTCGCGGTCGGTCGAGACCTTCGCCTTCACGCGGCCGTCCGACATGCGCATGTTGACGTCCATGGTGAGGGAGTCCGCGCCCTTGGTCGCCGCGAGCGCCTTGTCGGATATCCGGGCGCCCGTCATGTTCCCGAACGGTCCGGTGGCCTCGGGCCCGGACGTGGGGCCGCACGCGGTCGCGCCGAGGGCGAGGGCGGCGGTGCACAGGGCGGTGGCGGTGAGAGCGGCGCGGCGGCGGGAACGGGGGCGGGGGTGGCTGGCGGCGAGCATGGTGGTTCTCCGTGCGAGAGAGGGGGGAGGGGGCGGTGCGGGTGTGGCGACTGCTTCAGGCGATGTGCGGGGTGCGTGCGGTGCGCGCGTGATGCGTGGGGCGAGAGCGGTGCGTGCGAGCGGTGCGTATGAGCGGTACGGAGACGGAGACCGTCAGCCGACCTTCAGCTCCCACTGCGAGCCGTCGTACGCGAAGCCCGGGCTGACCTCGACCGAGAGGTCCTTGGCGTCGGCCGGGGCGTCGAAGGCGTAGGTCGCCGTGGCCTTCTTGCCGGGCAGGAGGGCGCCGCTGAAGCCCTCGCCGACCTTCTCGTCCGTGATCTCCTCGGCGTCCTTGCCGTCGGCGCCGGCGCGGGCGGTGAGGGTCGTCAGGGTGCTGTCGAACTTCTTCTTGCCGCCGTTCTCGATGGTGACGGTGACCTGGTACGCCTTGTTGCCCTTGGTGTGGCCGATGGCGAACTCGCTGGGCGTGTACGGCGTGGCCTCGGAGACCGTGACCTTCAGATCGTCGTCGTAGACCGAGCTGTCGCCGGCCGCGAGCGGCGTGTCCTTGGAGCTGTCGCCGCCCTTGCCGCTCCCGCCCTTGCCGGAGTCCTTGCCCGGGGTCTTGGGGGCGGTCTCCTTGGCCGCCTTGTCGATCTCGTTGACCACGTCGTTGACCGCCGTGAACGTGATGACCGCGCCGACCACCGAAAGGATCATGGCCGCCAGGCCGAGCAGGGCGCCGGTCAGCGCCATCCCCTTGTTGTTCGCCTCGCCGCGCTTGGCCCGGCCCCGGCCGACCAGACCCAGGATCAGCGCGATCAGGCCGAGGACGCCGGCCATCCAGAAGAACAGCGGGATCAGGCCGGAGACCGCGCCGATGATGCCGAGGATCAGGGCGGCGGTGCCGAGCCCGTTGCGCATGGCCGCCACCGGAGCCGGGTGCTGCGGGAGCTGCGTGTCGTACGACATGGGTGTGTCCTCCAGGACAGTGAACGTGTCTGGCGCGATGGGTCAATCACAGCAGAGCCTGTGAACCGAGTCAACACGGTTCACAGGAAACGGGTCGGCTCACGCTGTGAAGGGTTGGCGCGCGTGTTCATCAGTAAGATCGGAGTCACACAGGGCCGGACGAGAGGAGTGGCACATGCGGGAGAACACGGAGCGCCCGGAGCACCCGGACACCCCGGAGGGCCCGGAGCGCCCGGAGAACACCGCCGGGGCCGAGGTGACCGCCGCGGGCATCGCCCGCCTCGCGGGCGTCGGCCGGGCCGCCGTGAGCAACTGGCGCCGCCGCCACTCCGACTTCCCGAAGCCCGTCGGCGGTACGGAGACCAGCCCGTCCTTCGCGCTCGGCGAGGTCGAGGCGTGGCTGCGCGACCAGGGCAAACTCGCCGAGGTCCCGCCGCGCGAACGCGTCTGGCAGCAGATCGCCGGCCACCCGGCGGGCCCCCTCGCCGCCCTCGCGCACGCGGGCTGCGTCCTGCTCCTCCTCCGCGACCGGCCCGCCGCCCGCCCCACCCTCGCCGCCACCCCCGACGAGCGGCTGGCGGAGGTCCTGCCGGGCCTCCTGGACGAGGTGCTGACCGCGCGTCTGGGCGCCGGCCGGGCGGTCCGCACCCCCGCCGCCCGCGACCTGGCTCCCTCCGTCCCGCTCCTGCGTGGGGTGGCCGAACTCGCCCACATGGAGTCCGCCACGGGCGGCCCGGGTGGTCCCATCGGCCCCGGCGCGGTCTTCGAGTTCCTGCTCGGCCGCCAACTCGACGCCAATCCGCGCCAGTTCACCCTCACCCCGCCCGGCCCGGCCGCCCTGATGGTGGCGCTCGCCGGCCCGGCCGCCACCGTGCTCGACCCCGCCTGCGGCACCGGCGCCCTCCTCCGCGCCGCCGCCACCGCCCAGGCCACGGAGGCGGGTGAGAACGCCCCCGCCCCCGAGACCGCCCCCGCCTTCTACGGCCAGGACGCCGACGCCGATCTCGCGGCCCTCACCGCCCTGCGCCTCGCCCTCGCCGAGCCCGCTCCGGCCCCCGCCCCGGCCTCCGACAGCTCCGCTGCCCCCGCCGCCCCCGAGGTTCACGTCCTCCCCGGCGACACCCTCCGCGCCGACGCGTTCCCGTCCCTCGCCGCCGACGCCGTCGTCTGCCACCCGCCCTTCAACGAGCGCAACTGGGGCCACGAAGAACTGGCCTACGACGCTCGCTGGGAGTACGGCTTCCCGGCCCGTACGGAGTCCGAACTGGCCTGGGTCCAGCATGCCTTGGCGCGGCTGCGCCCCGGTGGCACCGCCGTCCTGCTGATGCCGCCGGCCGCCACCTCCCGCCGCTCCGGCCGCCGGATCCGCGCCGACCTGCTGCGCCGGGGCGCCCTGCGCGCCGTCGTCGCGCTGCCGCCCGGCGCCGCGCCCCCGTACGGGATCCCGCTGCACCTCTGGGTGCTGCGCCGCCCCGTCGCCGGGGCCCGCCCGCCCGCCGAACTCCTCCTCGTCGACACGGCCGGTGCCTCCGGCGCCGCCGCCCAGACCGCCGCCGCGAACCCGGCGACGGGCCCCGGCGCGAGCACCGGCACCGGGGGTGGCGGGGGTGGCCGGGACCGGCTCGACTGGCCCGCCGTCGAGAGCGCGGTCCTCGCTGCCTGGCGCGCGTTCGACGCGGACGGCACGCTCGCCGAGACGCCCGGCGAGAGCCGTTCGCTGCCCGTGGTCGACCTGCTCGACCAGGACGTGGACCTGACCCCGGCCCGGCACCTGCCGCCGCCGGCCGCAGCCGAGGGCGCGGCGCAGCTCGACCAGATCCGCACCCGGCTGACGGATACCCTGCTCCGGACCCGCGAGCTGACCCCGCCGCCCGCCGCCGACACCGCGCTCGCGCCGGGCACGGCCGCCCCCGGCCCCGGGCCCGTCACGACGGTCGGCGAACTCGCCCGCGCGGGCGCCCTCGTGCTGCGCGCCGGCGGCTCCGGCACGATCCTCGCCGGGGCCGCGCCCGTCGCCGTCCTCACCGACACCGATGTCCTCGCCGCCCTCCCGCCCTCCGGTGTGCTGCCCGAGGCGGCGCCGGGCGAGAGCGCCGAGGAACCGGCGCTGCTCGCCGCCGGCGACGTCGTCGTGCCCGTCCTCGGCGGCGGCGCGGTCGCCCGGGTCGTCGACGCGGCCTCGGCCGGTGCCGCCCTCGGCCGCAACGTGCACCTGCTGCGCCCCGACCCGGCGACGCTCGACCCCTGGTTCCTGGCCGGGTTCCTGCGCGCGACCGCCAACAGCCGCCAGGCCAGCTCGTACGCCTCCACCGCCACCCGGCTCGACGTCCGCCGTCTCCAGCTGCCCCGGCTGCCGCTCGCTCAGCAGCAGCGGTACGGCGCGCGGTTCAAGGCCCTGGCGGAGTTCGAGGAGGCGCTGCGGCTGGCGGGCCGGCTCGGCGAACAGCTGATGCAGGGTTTGTACGACGGCCTGGCGGACGGCACGGTCGCTCCCTGAGCAGCCTCCGACCCGCCCCTGATTCGCCCCTGATCCGCGCTCGGGGGCGGGGCAAGGCAGCCACCGACACGCTCCGGGACCGCCCCTGACGTGCCCCTGACGTGCCCCTGGGGGCGCCCCTGATCCGTCCCCGATCCGGGCGGTCCGGGCCCCGGCCCGTACAACCCTTGGGCCCCGGCCCGAGTCCGTGTATACGCTCGTCTCAGATGTCTTCGACAGCAGGTTCGAACCGGGAGCAGGAGAGCAGGAATGTACGGCCAGGGCTTTCCGCCGGCCACGCCGCCGCAGCGACAGCGCGGTGTGCCGGCGTCCGTGATCGTGCTGCGGGTGCTGTTCGCCCTGCTGCCGCTGCTCTCCCTCGGGCTGTTGACCTGGGGTACGGCGCTGCGTATCGCGCTGATGACCCGGCGCGTCCTGGACTGGGTGCTGTTCGTGCTGTCGGTGGTGGTCGTCGTCGTCGCCATCGTGCTGATGCCGGACGAGAACGACACCTCGCTCACGGGCGATCTGATCGTCGGGGCGATGCTGCTGTGCGCGGTGGCGTTCACGGCGTACTTCCTGGTGGTGGACATGCGCCAGGGCGGTCGCCAGCGGCCTCGGCGGGCCGACGTCCGGCCCGGGTTCGCTCCCGCGGAGCCGTACAACCCGTACGCGCAGACCGTCCCGCAGGGGCACTTCCCGCAGCAGGCCCCGCAAGCCCCGCAGGCCCAGCAGCTCCCGCCCCACCAGCCCCACCCGTTCCACCACCTCCAGACCCAGCCCGGCTATGGCTACCCCCAGCCCCACCCCCAGCCGACGGCCGCACCGCCCGGCACGCCGCCCGGCACCCCGCCCCCGACCGCTCCTCCCACCCCCTCCACCGCCCGCATCGACCAGGTCCGCGCCGAACTCGACGAGCTGAGCGACCTGCTGCGCAAGGACGAGGGCGGCGGCCGGTGAACGGTCGGATCATCGCGGGCCGTTACGAGCTGGCCACCCTGATCGGCCAGGGCGGCATGGGCCAGGTCTGGACGGCGTACGACGGGCGGCTCGACCGCCGGGTGGCCGTGAAGCTGCTCCAGCCCGCCGCCCTCAGCGGCCCGGCCACCGCCGCCGACGAGCTGCGCCGCCGATTCGTGCGCGAGTGCCGGGTCACCGCCCGGGTCGACCACCCCGGTCTGGTCACCGTGCACGACGCGGGCAGCGACGGCGACGACCTGTATCTCGTCATGCAGTACGTCCAGGGCGCGGACCTCGCCGACCACCTGGCCGAGAACGAGCCGTACCCCTGGCAGTGGGCGGTCTCCGTCGCCGCCCAGTTGTGCGCGGTGCTGGCCGCCGTGCACGCGGTCCCGATCGTGCACCGCGACCTCAAGCCGGGCAATGTGATGGTCCGCCCGGACGGTTCGGTCACCGTGCTCGACCTCGGTGTGGCGTCCGTCCTGGACTCCGAGACCACCCGCCTCACCCACACCGGCTCGCCCATCGGCACCCCGGCGTACATGGCGCCCGAGCAGGCCATGGGCGGCGCCGTCGGCCCGTACACCGATCTCTACGCGCTCGGTGTGCTGCTGCACGAACTCCTCAGCGGCACCGTCCCCTTCGCGGGCTCCACGGCGCTCGGGGTGCTGCACCGGCATCTGTACGAGGCGCCCGAGCCGGTACGCCGGACCCGCCCCGAGGTCCCGGCGGAGCTGGAGGCGCTGGTGCTGCGGTTGCTGGCGAAGGACCCGCAGGACCGGCCGTCGGGGGCGCAGGAGGTGTACGAGCGGCTGTTGCCACTGCTGCCCGCGCATGGCGCGCCGGGGCCGTCGGCGCCGCTGGACCCGACCCGTCCGTTCCGCCGGCCGCACGCGCCGTGGCCGGAACGCGCCACGGCCCCCCAGCCCGCGCCTGTCCCGGTACCGGCCCCCGCGCCCGTACCCGCGCCGCCGAGCCTGCCGCCGTTCGCTCCGGCGCCGGTTCCGGCAGCGGCCCGGGACCCGAGGGTCTCTGGAGCGGCCGCCTTTGCCCCCGTCCCGGCCCCGGCCCCGTCCCGGGCCTCCGCTCCCACCTCCGCGAAGCCGGATGTGGCGGCGGCCGTGGACGAGGTGAAGCGGCTGCTAGGCGAGGGGTCGATCACGCGGGCCGTGGACGTCCTCGGCGGCATCCTTCCGGCCGCCGCCGCCGAGCACGGCGAACACTCGCCGGTGGTCGGCATCCTGCGCAAGCAGTACGCGAGCACGTTGATGGACGACGGCCAGTACCGCCGCGCCCTGCCCGAGCTGCGGCGGCTCGTCGCCGACCGCGAGGCGGCGGCGGGTCCGTCCGATCCGCAGGCCCTGCGGTTCCGTTACGACGTGGCTCAGTGCCTGGAGCAGGTGGGTGAGACGGGCGCGGCGCTCGCGGAGTACCGCGCCCTGCTGGCGTATCACGAGCCCGGCGAACGGAGCTTCGACATCCGCTACCGGATCGGTCTGCTGCTGCTCGCGACGGGCGATCACGGGGCGGCCGCCGCCGATCTGGGCGCGTTGCTGTACGACGTCGAGCGCGCGCACGGCCCGTACCACCCGCTGGCGGCCGAACTGCGTCGCGCGCTCGACCGCCAGCGCCAGATGGGCGGCCCTTACCGCTGACCGCCCACGCCCTGTTGTCCCTTGGCCCCGTCGTCCCTTAGGGGATCGTCAGAGCTGGGCCCCCGCCCCGGCGGCGAAGTGCGTCTGCACGGGCGCCGCGAACCCCTGGGTGGTCAGGCCCTGCGGGGCCGAGTGGGCCGAGGGGACGGAGTGCGCCGAGGGGGTGTTCTGGGTGGCGCCGGTGGAGGTCACGGGCAGCGGGTCGTGACGGATCCGGTCCTGCGGGACGCCCGCCTCCGTGAACCGCCAGCCGGCCGAGGCCACGAGGCCGGCCGGACCGCTGACGAAGACGGTGTGCCGCGACCAGTCGGCGCCCCCGGACCCGGACGCGGACCCTGACGTGGACCCGGAGCCGGACGCGGAGCCCGAACCGGCGGCCCCGGCCCCGGCCTTGAGGACGGTGTCCATGAGCAGGTCGCCGTGGCGCCCGTCGTCGATGACGCGGGTGACGCGCAGCCACGGGCAGCGCTCCTCCAGGCGTGCGAGGGCGGTCTCATCGTACAGTTCCGCCTCCGTCCGCGAGCCCAGGAAGAGGTGGGCGGACAGGCCCGCCGGGCGGCGGTGGGACAGCTCCTGGAGGAGGCCCTTGGCGTTGGCCCAGCCGGTGCCGCCCGCGACGATCAGGATGTCCCGGTCGAGCTGTTCGTCGAGCGTGGCGTGGCCCTGGGCGGGGCCGAGGCGCAGTTCGTCGCCGACGCGCGTCTGGGTGACGAGCGCGTCGCTGACGCCGCCGGGGCCGGTGCGCCGGACGTGGAACTCCAGCTCCTCGCCGGGCACGCAGGCCGGGGTGTACGGCCGCCAGGTGTGCGGCAGCATCGGCGATTCCACGCGCGCGTACTGACCGGCGCGGAAGGGGTACGGCTCGGCCGGCCGCACCCGGATGACGGCCAGGTCGGCGCCGCGCCGCTCATGTTCGGTGACGGTTGCGTTCCACGACACGGGCTCGCCAATGGCGCGTTGGGCCCCGTTCACCATGGCGGCGGAGACTGTACGCGTCATCCGGACCCAGGCCTGCTCGGCCTCGGCCGTCCATGCGTGGCCCGCGCATGAGCGCAGGGCCGTGACCAGGGACGCCTCGAACACCTCGTAGTGCACGGGAAGAACCCCGAGCCTGCGGTGGTCGCGGCCGAGCTGGGCGAAGGCCGCGGTGAGCTCGTCCGGCCGGTCGAGGTGGTCGATCATGTACCAGAAGGCCTTCTCAAGGTGGGCCTGCTGGAACTCCATCGCGTCCGGGAAGAGCTGCCGCAGATACGGGTGGTGGCTGAACATCGCCTCGTAGAGGCGGTTGATGAGGGTGCTGAAGGGGGTCACCGCGGCGAGGCTCCGGGTGATCGCCTCCTGGTCGGCCGCGCCGTCGTACGGCTGGAGCGGGGCGGGCGGGTGGCCGTTGTCCCCTCCGGTCGAACGGGAAGGCCGAAGGAGGTTGTCCCGCAGCTTCATCGCCTCACGTCGGGCGAGGAGCGCGTGGTAGTCGTCGTGATGACCGGTCATGTCAATGATCGAATCGCGGCCGAGTTATCCACAGGGAGGGCCGTTCGGCCCTATGAGGTGGGGTCGTCAGACCTCTGACCGACACACCACCCCTGAGGGTGTGATGTGCGCCGCAAAATTACGAGTCCGTATCTGATTGGGTTTCGGATCGATCTAGATCCTTTTTGGTCGTTTTGTGGTCTGTAGCGTGCGTGTTAGATCATGTCCACGCCGTTCAAGGATGATTCCGCGATGACTACGCCTCCGCAGTCCAACCCCTTCGCCGACCCGCAGGGTGCTCCGGTTCCGCCTCAGGCGCCGATGTCCGCTCCCGAGCCGGCTCCGCAGAAGAAGGGTTCCGCCGTGCTGAAGAAGGTCGGCGGTTTCGTCGCGATCCTCGTCGTCGGCACCGCCGTCAAGCTCGGCATCCCGTACCTCACGGGTGACGCCCCGGTCCACGCCGAGGTCGGCGAGTGCATCACCGTCACCGGTGCGGAGAACGACCCGAAGGTCGAGACCACGGACTGCTCCAAGGGTGGCGCCGATCTCTACAAGGTCACGCAGGTCCACAAGGGCACCTTCGACCTCGACAAGTGCGGCGAGGAGCTGTCGGCGGTCGCGCAGAAGCTCGGTCCGGACAAGTTCGTCCTGTGCATGGAGCCCGTCGAGAAGGGCTGATCTCGCGCGCGAGCGGTAAGGATCTTGGAAGGGGCCGGTCTTCGGATCGGCCCCTTCGGCATGTCCGGGGGAGGGGTCGGGGGCGGGGGCGGGATCGGAGGCCGGGGGTGAGGGCCGAGAAAGGGGCAGGTGGGGGGCCGGAACGTGGAAACGCGCGAGGCGGTGGTGAATGCCCCGGTGGCCCACGCGATCAAAGACTTAAGTACCGGAGGGAAGTACCCAACCCCACCCCTCCCCTCCTCCCCGTGGCAACGCTTGAGGGGGTTGTCACCTGGATGGGTGAACTGTGCCAAGTGGTCTGGATTTGCGGTCTGTTGCGTGCCATATGCTCGCCCTCGCCAAGTCAAAAAAGTCGGCCCCCGGCGGGACTTGCACTCCCGAGCCGAGGGCCTGACCAACACGGAAGCCAAACCTTCCTGATGGATATTCAGAACCTTAGCGGCCGCCGCCGCGTCCTGCCGCTGAACCGCATGACTGTGACCCGATCCGGTGTCCTTCACGTCAACTTGAAGCTCACGCACGGGTATTCGTGCGTCGCCGACGCGCTCTCCCAGCACAAGGAGATGTCGCTGATGGCCATCGGCCTCGGCGTCCACCTCCTGTCGCTGCGCGACGGCGCACCGGCGGACATCCGCACGCTCGCCCGCGAGTTCCCCGAAGGGGAGATCCGGATCGCCTCCGCGCTGCGCGAGCTGGAGGAGCACGGCTTCCTGTACCGCTTCAAGGAGAAGCTCCCCGAAGGGGGGATCATCAGCCGCACGATCTTCTACAACCACCCCGACGCCTGCTGGATCGAGATCGAGGGCCTCGACGGCGAGAGCGACGAGAAGGGCTGCGAGACGGTCTACGAGTCGCTCGGCGGCGGGGTCTACGCGCAGCTGGAGCCCGAGCCCGAGCCGGAGCCCGAGCCCGAGCCGGATTCGGACCTCTCCCCGGAGGAACGACGCTTCCTGCAAGCCGCCTTGGGCGTGGCGGCCCTGGGGCCCGCGTGGCCGCTGGAGGCGAGGTTCGTACCGCAGCAGCGGACCGGGCCCGTCCTGGCGGCGGAGAGCACGCCGGAGGCGGAGCGGGCGCCGGATCGGGAGCTGGAGGTGGAGCCGGAGCCGGAGCCGTGGTCGGAGCCGGGAGCGGAGGCCGTACCGCCCGCCGAGCGGCCCCCGACGCCCGCTGCGGAGCCCGACCCGGAGCCGGACCCCGACACGGACCCCGAGCCCGACCTGGACGCGGCCCCCGCCCTTGATGCGGACCCCGGCCCCGACGCGGGCCCCGAGCCGGATCCCGGCCCTGATGCGGGACCCGAGCCCGCCCCCGGCCCCGACGCGGATCCCGACCCCGACCCGGACCCCGAGCCGCCTTCGGGAGGCCGTGCACCGGCCCGTAAGGGTGCACCCCGTGCGGGGAGACGCACGTACACGTCGGGTGCGCAGCCGAAGCGGCAGCCCCCGGACATCCCGCCGCCCACCGGCCCTGCCGCCGAACTCCTCATGGGCCTACGGCAGTACGACCCCCGCCTGTTGCTCTCGGCGCGCGATGTCCACAAGTTGGTGCCGGGGGTGAACGCGTGGTTCGCACGCGGGGCCCATCCCGACGGCGTACGCCACACCCTCACGGCCCTCCTGCCGGACCGCCTGGCCCACCCGGCCGGCCTGCTCGCCTACCGCCTGAGAACCATGCTGCCGCCACCGCTCCCGGTCCCGGCCAGGGCGGCGGGGCCGATCCCCCTCCAGAACTGCGACAGTTGCGACCGCGCCTTCCGCTCCCCGCACCCGGGCACATGCGGCGGCTGCCGCTCCCAGGGGGAGCAACGGACCGCCGCCTGAGCCGAAGGCCATGGAGGCGGAAAACGAGCGCACAACGGGTGCGCGCAAGCCCTGCCGCAGGCCCGCTGATCACCCTTACGATCAAGCGGGAGGGGGCATCACACGCGCACCCCGGACAGAGGGGCTCGTCATGCGGTCGATCACTTCACGGCCGGTGTTCCGGCGGCTTGTCGGCACGGTCGTCGTCGGCGTGGCCCTGGCCACGACCTCGGGGTGCACGGTCCCGGTGGACGCCGTCGCCGGCGTCTCGGTGTCCGGCGAGGGGCAACTGCTCGGCGTGATGATGGTCTGCGGTCATCACATCGACGGCGCGACGCTCTTCGTGAGCAGCGAGGACCCCGACCTGGACGTGACGGTGGGCTCCTGGGCGTCCGACCGCCACCTCGCGCCGGGACTGACCACCTGGCCCCTGGACACCCCCGCCGACGGCTGGACCACGACCACACCGCTCGCCTCGCTCACCGCCGAGACCGTCTATTCGTTCTACGGGTGGACCAAGGACAGCTCCTGGTCGGCGGCCAGCGTTTCGTTCACCCTGGCCGACCGCGCCCGGCTCACCCCGGGGATGGTCCTCTACGACGACGGCGAGGAGCCGACGGCCCTGGTCCCGATGGAGGAGTTCAAGGCGAAGGCGTGCGCCCCGGAGAGCGGCACTGCCACCGCGTCTCCTTAGACCGATGAGGTGGGGTGGGTGCAGCTGCTCGGTCCGGACGGCGACGGCGACGGTGACGGTGACGGTGACGGTGGCTGCCGTGGGTGGGGGCCATTCGCATGGTCCCGGGTGCGGGGAAGAGCGTGTTGCGGTATACGGTCGCAGCAGGTTCACAAAATGTCATTTATGAGAAGAAGTCTGGCAAGAATCGGTCTGCTGATGGCGGCCCTCCTGCCGCTGGCCACCGCGCAGAACGCCTGGGCGCAAGACGACCGACTGACACAGCTCACCCTGGACAAGCACATGACCAGGGAGACCCGGCTGCGGGGAAATCTGCATCCCGGGGACGTGGCCCGGTACGAGTACGTCATCACCAACAACCGCGACACCACGGTCACCGGCGTCTATGTCACCGACGACCACAACCCCGTCCACTGCCCGGGCAGCGTGCTGCCCGGCCGCCGGCAGATGACGTGCACCGGGTCGTACACGATCACCCAGGCCGACGAGGACCACGAGTCCGTCACCAACACGGCCGTCGCACACGGCAGGGTCGGCATGGCCGAGATCGCCTCGCCGCCCATCCAGGAGATCGTGCCGACGGACGACGGCCCGCAGGCGGCGCCCTTCATCGTGCACAAGATCGATGCCACGACCGGCGAGCCCGTGCCCGATGCCGTCTTCGAGCTCTGGACGGAGAGCAACGGCATCCCCGGCCTCCAGACCACCGGGGACGACCCCGACTATTTCGTCGCGCGCTGCATCTCGAACATCATGGGCGAGTGCCGGGTCAACTCCCTCGTCTTCAGGGACTACTACCTGCTGGAGGCCAGGACTCCCGACGGTTACGAGCCCCCCGCCGACCCCGTCACGGGGCCCTTCGTCTTCAACGACGCCTACTATCCCGACGGCCTCACCATCACGCGCACCAACACTCCGATCGCGGAACCCTCCCGGGGCCGCATCACCGTCGTCAAACGCGCCGAGGAAACCGGCCGGCCCCTCGCGGGCGGCACCTTCCAGCTCTGGGAGGAGACCAACGGCATCCCCGGCCTCCAGACCGAAGGCGCCGACCCCGACACCCTCGTCAACGTCTGCACCACGGGCTCCTCGGGCACCTGCGGGTTCGACGACCTCGAACTCGGCACGTACTACCTGAAGGAAACCGCCACCCCCGATGGATTCCTCGCCCCGGCGGACCCGGTCTCCGGCCCCTACACGCTCACCGAGGAGAACGCGGAGGCAGGGCTGACCGCCGAAATCTCCAACAGCCGCGCCCCGGGCAAGCCCTGCAAGCCCGAACAGAAGCCCTACGGGGACGACACCTACGGGGACAGCCCCTACGGCGACGACCACTACGGAGACGAACAGCACGTGTGACCGGCGAACGGATCACTTGATCCCCTCCCGCCGATCTCCATGCCGGAAAATGCGGCGGGTGCCTCACCCCGAGAGGGGAGGCACCCGCCGCATGGTTGGTGCAGTCGACTACTTGACCCCGTCGACGAAGGTTCCCCAGACGCGCGTCGGGAAGACGAGCGTGGGTCCGGTGGGGTTCTTGCTGTCACGGACGGGGACGAGGGGAAGGCCGTCCGAGACTTCGAGGCAGTTGCCGCCGTCGGCGTTGCTGTAGGAGCTCTTGCGCCAGGAGGCGTGGGCGAGGAGGTCATCGGACACCTCGACACACTCGCCGCCGTCGGCGTTGCTGTAGGAGCTCTTGCGCCAGGAGAGGCGGCTCAAGTCGACGGATCGCACGGCATTTCCTCCGGTGACTCGGGAATCGGCAGGCGTCTCGGCGGCGAGCTTTCCCTTGCTTGCTGATCGTCATGCCGGAAAATGCGGCGGGTGCCTCACCCCGAGAGGGGAGGCACCCGCCGCATGGTTGGTGCGGTCGACTACTTGACCCCGTCGACGAAGGTTCCCCAGACGCGCGTCGGGAAGACGAGCGTGGGTCCGGTGGGGTTCTTGCTGTCACGGACGGGCACGAGGGGGAGGCCGTCCGAGACTTCGAGGCACTGCCCGCCGTCGGCGTTGCTGTAGGAGCTCTTCCGCCACGTGATGTGGTTCAAGTCGACGGATCGCACTGCGCTTCCTCCAGCGTCTTCAGGATCAACTTCTGTGTCTGGACCGGTGACAGGGCCCGATCGCGGACGTGATCGTAACCGAGCTGAAGGCGCTCGATCGCGCTTGCGTCCGTGAGGAGTTCACCTGTGTGGAACGTCTCGACCCAGGCCACAGTACGGCCGTCTGCAAGGCGCAGGAACATCACGTCCGTGCTGGACAGGGCGTAGAGCCCTTCGGAGGCCGGCATGACCTGAATGGTGATGTTGGGGCGTTCGCTCAGCATCAGCAGGTATTCCAGCTGCTCACGCCACTCGCCGAGGTCGCCCAGCGGCGTACGCAAGACAGTCTCGGAGAGAATCGTGCGGAACTGCGGGGCCTGATCTCCGGACAGCAGCTCGCGACGCCCTATGCGTGCCGCTACTTGCTCCTCCAGTTCCTTTCCCTTCAGACCGCCGGATGCCAGCAGTGTTCGCGCATATGCCTCGGTCTGAAGCAGCCCTGGCAACACGCTCACGGCGTGATGCCACAGGTTCACTGCCTCGGCCTCAAGCGCCATGTACCGCCGGTATCGCTCCTTGAACTGCGTCGGGTCCCCCAACGCCAGTTCCCAGAGTGCCAGGAGCAGCCCTGGCACCTTGTAATACGTCTCCAGCGCCTGGATGACCTCCGGGCCGCCGATCGTCTCGCCTTTCTCCATCTTGGAGAACAGGGACCAGTCCCAGCCCAGCGCGTCGCCCAGGGCCCGGAAGGTCAGTTTGTGGTGTAGCCGCAGTTGCCGCAGTTCTTGAGCGAACCGCGTGCGCGGTTCCTGACTGCGACCCGTGATCACCCTTCTTGGTGGCATCACGCACTCCCTCTGGAAGGTGTGGAAGTACCGGAGCGACGCCGTGAGCGACGTCCCCTGATCCGGCTGTGCCAGCCTGCCCAGGGTCCATTCTCGACATGCCCCACTACAGAGGGTATTCGCCGAGAGGACCGGTTGTCATGGAATGCGGCTCTTTTGTGTATGACGAAGTGGCGGGTGTGGTAGGGGAGTTCCGGGGTGATGACGGACCGTATGTGATGCTGCGGCCCATCGGCGGCGGGCGGGAGTGGTCGGCGGATCCGCGGCGCGTCCGGCCCGCCACCCCGGCCGAGCGGCTGAGCGCGGGGGTTCGCGTGGTCAACGACCGCGCGCGGGCCGCCGTGGCCTCGCAGCTGGACCGGGAACTGCCGCCGCTGCCCGTGCCCGTAAAGGGCTGCGTGGCCTGTGACGACCTGGCCGGGCTGTGGCGGAAGGCGCTGGTGCGGTACGACGGGAGCGCCGAGACCGACGTCATCGTGCTCCTGCGCCGTCATCTGGCGCAGGAGCACGATGGTGGGTGAAGGGCGTCAGCCCTTCGTGGAGTACTGGCCGACCTTGTACTCGCCCGCCGGGAGGCGGAGCATGACGTTGATCCGGTTGAAGGCGTTGATCAGGGCGATCAGGCCGGTGAGGGCGATCAGCTGGTCCTCGTCGAAGTGCTTGGCCGCCGCCTCCCAGACGTCGTCCGGGATGCCGTACCCGTCGGCGAGACGGGTCCCGTACTCGGTGAGGGCGAGGGCCGCGCGCTCGGCGTCGGTGTAGACGGTGGCCTCGCGCCAGGCGCCGACGAGGGCGAGCCGCACGGAGGTCTCGCCGGCGGCGGTGGCCTCCTTGGTGTGCATGTCCAGGCAGGCGCCGCAGCCGTTGATCTGGCTGGCGCGGATCTTCACCAGCTCCTGGAGGGACTCCGGGAGTGTGGAGTCGGTGACCAGGGCCATTCCGGCGCCCGTGAGGTGCTTGAACATCTTGAGGGCGAGCGGGTTGCCGAAGGGGTTGATGCGGGGTTCCATGACGCTCTCCTCTGTCGTGTGTCAGCTTCACCCCTACGACGTCGCGAGTCGGGGAGTTGTGACAGGGATCCGAGTGACCCCCGTCACTCCTCCTCTCACAGGGGGTGCGCGGGTGTCGAGCGAGCCCTGGAAGGTTCAGTCGATCCAGTGAACTGTGGGCGGGGAAGGCGAAGTTCGGGCGAGAGGCGTCGTACTGTCCTCCCAGAGGCTCTTCCGCGAACCTCTTCCCTCCTTGTCCGGTCGGCCCCGCCCCCACGGCCCCCAGACGCCGGGCCCCAGCCGCCTCCCCGTTGGCGGTAGGGGCCCGGTCCCTTTTCCGGCTCTGCTCTTCGGCTCCAGGTCTAAGGTCGGGGCGTGACGACGACCGACGTGGTGAATCTGTGGCGGCGGGAACTGGGTGAGGTTCCGGAGTCCGTGTGGGAGCGCACCGACCTGCGCGTGCTGATCCTCGCGGACAACGGGCTCACCGAACTCCCCTCCTCGATCGGCGGTTTGCGGGCCCTGTCCACCCTGGACCTCGGCCACAACCGGCTGACCGAACTGCCCGTCGAACTGGGGGAGCTGGCCGCGCTCGACGGCTTCCTCTACGTCCACGACAACGAGCTGACCGAACTCCCCGAGGCTTTGGGCCGGTTGACCCGGCTGCGCTACCTCAATGCCGGGGAGAACCGGCTCGCCGCGCTGCCGGAGGCCGTAGGGCGCATGGCCGGCCTGATCGAACTGCGCGCCCAGCACAACCGGCTGACCGCCCTGCCCGACACCCTCGGCGGACTCACCCGCCTGCGCGAACTGTGGCTCCGGGGCAACCTGCTCGACCGCCTGCCCACGTCCACGGCCGGGCTGCGCGAACTGCGCCACCTGGACCTGCGGGAGAACTCCTTCACCGAGTTCCCGCCGGTACTCGCCGGACTGCCCCTGCTCCGCCACGTCGACCTGCGCGCCAACCGCCTCACCCGGCTGCCGGATTGGGTGACGGACCGGCTGCCGTCACTGGAGAAACTCGACCTCCGCT
The DNA here is from genome assembly GCF_040646255.1 of Streptomyces sp. NPDC046203. Lineage (NCBI taxonomy): Bacteria > Bacillati > Actinomycetota > Actinomycetes > Kitasatosporales > Streptomycetaceae > Streptomyces > Streptomyces sp. NPDC046203. The sequence goes on from NZ_JBEYZX010000019.1 coordinate 40,953, forward strand.
GGAACCCCTGCGAGCTGCCCCCGGAGCTGTCGACGGCGCTGGAACGGCGCGGGTGTGTGGTGCTGCTGTAGGGCGGGCCGGGGGTGTTCTCCCCGGCCCGTCCGTCCGTCTCTGTTCCGTCCGTCCTACGAAGCTGCCGGGGTGCCGTAGGGGCTGGTGAGGATCTCCATGTAGTGCCCGGACGGGTCCACGAAGTACAGACCGCGCCCGCCGTGGTTGTGGTTGATCTCGTTGACCCGCGTGCGGTGGGGATCGGCGTAGTACGTGATCCCGGCCTCCTTGATGCGCTCGAAGGCGGTGTCGAACACCTCGTCGGAGACGAGGAACGCGTAGTGCTGCGTGGTGATGTCCTCCGCCGGAACGGTGGCGTAGTCCAGGGTCACCCCGTTGGCGGTGGTCACGGGGATGAACGGGCCCATCCGGTCGCCGACTTCGAGGCCCAGGAGATCGGCGAGGAACTTGGCCGATTCCAGGTCGTTCAGGGAGTGGACGATGGTGTGGTTCAACTCGACTGACATGAGTGGATGCCTCCGTGTGAGAGGAGTGAATGCGCTTCCGGGCACTGCGTGTGGAGGGGCAGCGCCCGCCCGGACGGGCGGTATTCCGCGCAGTGACCGTTTTCGGCCAAAGAAGCGTCACCCCTGCGCGAGCCCGCCTGACATGAAGACGCTCGCCGAGGGGATGTCGTGACGGCGTACGGTCGGCCGTGTCGGGAGTGAGAGCAGGGGGGGGCGGCGGTATGTGCGTGGTGACCGGGGCGATGAAGGAAGAGGCCGTCGCACGGCTCCTGCGTGCGTATCCGTGGCTGGAGGGGCCCGCGTCGGCCGGCCATCCCGCGTTGGCGGGCTGCGAGGAGGTCAACTGGTCCGGGATCCACGGATGTCCGGCCGGCGTCCCGCTCGTCCTCCGGGCACTCCTTGACGACACCGGCGGCCCCGAGGCCCTGCGTGCGCTGGACTGCGTCACGATGGACAGCCCGTTGCACATCGGCGGGGCGATGCCGGCCGTCCTGCCGTTCGTGATCCGGCTGGCGGCCGATCCCGGTCTCGTGGTGCGCAAGGGCTTGATCGAGCTGGTGGTGTTCGCCGCCATGATCTCCGAGCCGGACGAGTCCGACGCGGCCGACACGGGCGGCGGGCTCGGAGAGCCCTTGGGCCCGATGGACCGCGACCGCCGGGAACGCGCCGCGTGCCGGGCCGCCTTCGCGGCCCATGCCCCCGAGGTGCACGCGCTGCTGGCGGACCCGGGACTCACGGACCCGCTGCTCAGTGCCGACGACCGGGCGTGGCTGCTGAAGGCCGTGGAGTGGGAGCGCGCCCCCTCCTGACGGAGTCACGGCGCCCTGGAGTCATGGTGTTGCGGCGGCCCCGGGCCGGTTCTTCCTTCGGCTTCGGCCTCGGCGGCTGCTCGCCGTCACCCACGCCGTGAGCAGCAGCAGAGCCGCGCCCGCCGTCCCCAGTCCCGCGCGCAGGCCCGGGGGACGGAAGGAGCAGGTGACGGTGCGCGCGGTCGGGGTGGCGGGGGCGGCCGAGGTGGCCGGGGTGGCGACGAGGCCGGCGTAGGAACCGGCCGGGCGGCCGTCGCAGGTCCAGCCCGGGATGCGGGGCGCGGAGAGGACGACGGTGCCGGTGGTGCCGGGGCGCAGGGTGGCGCGGACGCCGGTGCCGGTGACCTCGATCGCCGTCGGCGCGGCGGCCCGCAGCGCCGCCACCGCCGTCCGCAGCCGGGTCCGGTCCAGACAGGCGACCTGCCCGCGCGCGGGGATCAGGGCGCGCAGACCGGGGATCCGCTGGACGCCGAGGGAGGTCAGGGCCGCGCGCCGCTTGGGCAGCCCGCCGCGCAACTCCACGGTGCGGGTGCCGAGCCGGGCCGTCCCGGTGAACTGCGGCGCCCACAGGAACACTTCGGTGCCCACCCGGCACGCCCCGGTCGCGCGGGCCGGCGGCTCGTAGACCCGGGCGCCGAGCAGGAGTTCCTGATTGCGGAACGGCGAGGCGCCGAACCGGGGCGCCGGGCCCGGGGGCCGTACCGTCAGCAGCGGGGCCACCGGTCCCGTACGTACCACCGCACCGTCCCGCCAGCGCGCGCCGACCGCGAACAGCGCGTCCGTCACCGGGTTGTCCAGGCTCTGGAGATTGCGGCCCCGGGAGGTCCAGCCGCCGCCGAGCGCGGCCATCGTGCGGGTGAGGACGTCCGGGGTGAGGCTGCTGTAGTACGCGCCGCCCTGGCCGCCGACCGACATCGGCTCGTTGCCGGTGACCTGGGGGCGGCCGGAGTCGGTGCGGTACGCGGGCCAGCCGTCCGCGTCCGCGAGCGCGGCGGCCCGGCGGGAGTCGGCGGCGGTCCAGGGACGGTAGTCGTCGAGCCGGCCGAGACGTTCCTTGTTGCCCCACGCCGTCGTCGCGGCGGCCTGCGCCACCAGGACGGCGGGCAGGAGCGCGAGCGCCGCCACGCGTACGGAGGGGCGGGAGGCGGCCTCCCCGCGCGCGTACGGGAGGGCGAAGACCGACAGCAGGCCCGCCGCGAACAGTGCCCAACCCCACACCGTCGCCTCCCCGCTGCCCAGCGCCGCGAGCGCCAGGGCCCCGATCAGCGTGGTGCCACCGAGGAGCGAACGGCGGTCCGGCAGGCCGTCCGCGAGCGCCGCCCACGCGGCGATGACGAGGACGCCCGCGAGGACGAACGTCTGCCGGTACGGGCTGCCGTTCGGCGTGGTGAAGACATGCCACACCAGATGCGTCGGCTCCCACTGGAGCGACAGCGCGACCCCCGCCACCAGGCACGGCCACCGCCACCGGCGGCGGAACACCAGCGACGCCACGAGTACCGGGACCAGCGTCGCGACGAACAGCGCCGGGGTCGAGAACCCGTACGTGGCGGGCATCAGCCGCGCCGCGAGATCCGCGCCGCCCGCCGGGGCGAAGTCCTTGACGAGACCCGGGTAGGCCGAGCGCGTCCCGAGAAACACCGGCACCAGGACCGGCGCCGCGAGCCCGATGCCGAGCAGCACGGTCGCCGTGCCGCGCAGCACCACCCGCCAGTGCGGCGCCGTCACCAGGAGGACGAGCGCGGCGCCGAGGGTCGCCATGTACGCGGTGTAGAAGTTGGCGGTCCAGCACAGGGCCACGACCAGCGGCCCGAGCAGGGGCCGCCGGCGCTCCCGTACCCACACCCCGCCCACCAGGCACAGCAGCGGGAACGCGATCAGGCCGTCCAGCCACATAGGGTTGTAGACGGCTTCGAGGATCGACCAGCCGCACAGCCCGTACGCGGCCCCGAGCAGCGCCGGCGCCCACCGCTGCCATCCCGTGTTCGTGGCGGTGGCGGTGGCGGTGGCGGTGCCCGTGTTCGTGTCGGTGCCGGTTGGCGCCTTCGGGGGCAGCAGGCGTGGCAGGACGTGGGCCATCGCGGCGGAGGCGGTGGCCATCTTCAGGAGGGTGACCGCGTAGAGGGCGTACTCCAGGTCGGCGCGCGGGGCGAGGGCGACCAGCGGGGCGAACGGGCTGGTCAGATACGTTCCGAGGTCCGGCAGGAAGCTGGTGCCCCAGCCGGACTGCCAGTTGAGCAGCAGACCGCCGTCGGCCCGTCCGTGCAGCAGGTCCCACAGGTGGGCGTGGAACGGCAGGAACTGGTTGGCCAGGTCGTTGACCGAGCGGTGATGACGGCCGAAGGGCCAGGTCGTGGCGACGGCGTCCCCGGCGCAGACGGCGAGGACGGTGAGCAGCCCGGCGAACAGCGGCGCCAGACCGGCTCGGCCCAGGCTCCGGCCCAGGCTCCGGCCCAGGCTCCGGACCCGTGCTTCCGACCGCGGAATCCTGATCTTCATGGTGAGACGAATATGGCAGGGGGGAATACGTAAACAGGCTTCTCCGCCGGGCAGTTCACGCGATGGACGCCTGCGCGTCACCGGGCGAATCCGGCATCGACACACGGGACCGTTGAGGTGTCGTGCGTGCTGCTCTCGATCGTGGTCCCGTGCTTCAACGAAGAAGAGATCATCGGTCGTTTCCACGACCAGGTGACCCAGGAACTCTCGCGCCCCGGCGGTGATTCCGCTTTCGATTTCGAAATCGTCTATGTGGACGACGGAAGTCGTGACCGGACCCTTCCGCTTCTGGAAGGGATCGCCGCCGGCGACCCCCGGGCGCGCTACGTCTCCTTCAGCCGCAACTTCGGCAAGGAGGCGGCGATGCTCGCCGGGCTGCGGCACGCGCGCGGCGACGCCGTCGTCATCATGGACGCCGACCTCCAGCACCCGCCGGAGCTCGTCCACCGCATGCTGGACCTGCACGCGGAGGGATACGACCAGGTCATCGCCCGGCGCTCGCGCACCGGCGACCGGTTCACCCGCACCCTGACCGCCCGCGTCTACTACTGGGCGATCAACCGGCTCGTCGACGTGGAACTCGTCGACGGTGTCGGAGACTTCCGGCTGCTGTCCCGCCGTACCGTCGACTCGATACTCGAACTGACCGAATACAACCGTTTCTCCAAGGGCCTGTTCGCCTGGGTCGGATTCCGGACGACGACCTTCGCGTACGAGAATGCCGTGCGTGACCAGGGAACTTCCAAGTGGACCTTCGGAAAACTCCTCAACTACGGTCTCGACGGCCTTCTCTCCTTCAACAACAAACCGTTGCGGGCCGCCGTCTATCTCGGAATGACCCTCGTCGCGGTCGCTTTCGCCTATGCCGCCTGGATCGTGGGTGTCGCCCTGGTGAACGGCGTGGACACCCCCGGTTATGTGACCCTCCTCGTGACGGTCACGGCGCTCGCCGGTGTCCAGATGGTGATGCTGGGATTGGTGGGCGAGTACGTCGGCCGTATCTACTACGAGGTGAAGCGCCGCCCGCACTACCTGGTGCAGGCGACGAACACGGCCGTCCCGCCGGCGCCGCGTTCGGGGGAGGGGCGGGACGGGCGGGACGGGCGTCCTGAGCGGGCTCAGAGTGTGCAGGGCTCGGCGGACGGGCTCACGGAGGAGTTGGCGCGCCGATGACGACGGCCTGGCAGGTGATCCGCTTCGCCCTCGTGGGCGCCGTGAACACCGGGACGTACTACGGGCTCTACCTGCTGCTCGGCCAGTGGCTGCCGTACCTCGCCGCGCACGTCGCCGCGTTCGCGCTGTCGATGGTCGGCTCCTTCTTCCTCACCACGTACGTCACCTACCGCACCCGCCCCACCTGGCGGAAGTTCCTGCTCTTCCCGCTCACCAACGCGGCGAACTTCGTCATCACGACCGTCGGCGTCTACGTCCTCGTCGAGCTGGCGGGCGTCGACGGGCGCTATGCCCCGCTGCTCGCCGCGGCCGCCGCGATCCCCGTGACGTTCCTCGTCTCCCGGACGATCATGCTGCGACCCGACACCCCCCGAACGCGCGCGTCGTTGACCGAAGCGACGACCGGACCGGCCGGATCGACCGAAACGAGCCAGACAGTCACCGCCAAGTAGTGGCCCGCGCCACGGCGACTGCCTACCATCGATCACCGCACGGTCGTCCCATCTGACGCACGACCCACGCCGGGAGGCTCCTTTGCACCGCCGCACAGCGCTCTCCGTCTCCGCCGCCGCCCTGATCGCCGCGGCACCGCTCCTCACCGCCTGCGGAAGCGACGCCCATCCCGGGGCCGCGGCCGTCGTCGACGGTCAGCGGATCGAGGTCTCCACCGTCCAGGCGCAGGTCAAGGACGTCAGGACCGCCCAGGCCGCGTCACCCGAAGCGGACCGGCTGATCAAGGCGACCGGCGACCTCACCCGGCAGAAGCTGCACAGCCTGATCTTCGACCAGGTGGTCGCCCGGGTCGCCCGGGACAACGGAGTCACCGCCAGCCGCGCCGAGATCCAGCAGGCCCGCGCGTCCTTCGCGCAGCAGAGCGGCGGCGAGAAGCCCATGGCCGCCACGCTGCTCCAGCAGCAGAGCGTGGCACCCGACGAGATCGACGACGTCGCCCGCCGCGCCGTCCTCATGGACAAGATCGCGACGAAGCTCGGGGCGACGAACAGCCCCGAGGGGCAGCAGAAGCTGACCGAGGCGTTCAGTACGGCGTCGAAGGCGCTGCGGATCGACGTGAACCCGCGGTTCGGGGCGTGGGACAACGAGCGGATCACGCTGGGGACGTATGCCGCGCCGTGGGTGCGGCAGGCGCCGGGGGGCGCGGTGGAGGCCGGCGCGTAGCGCTGCGCGCTGCGGTGCGGTGGGGGTGGCGTGGCGTGGGCGTGGCGTGGTGGTGCGGGGCGCGGTCGGGGTTGCGGGGCGGTGCGCTGGGGGTTCGTGGTGGGTGCGCGTGGGCCGGTCCGGGGGTCGCGTTCTGCACTGCATGATTTACGGCGCGGAGCCCTTGCTTGTGCGTGAAGCGTCCTTTTTCCGCGCCACAAATCACGCTTTACGTTCCGAACACGACCCCCTTCCCAGCCCCCGCTCCCGTCCCGCGTCGTGGCGCACCGCCCCGCACCCCTCCCGCTGGGGTGGGTGGGGGAGGGGCGGGCGCCGGTGGGTGGGGAAGTGGGGGTGGGTGGAGGGAAGGTTTCCCTTCCGTCCACCGTCTGCGTACCGTCCCGCAGCCCTCCCGCTGGGGTGGGTGGGGTGTGGGGCGGGCGTCGGTGGGTGGGGGGGAAGTGGGGGTGGGGGTCTGGGTGGGTGGGCGGGGTAGGTTCGAAGAGTGAAGTCTGAGAACCCCGGTCGTGTCGTCCTGCTCACCGCCAGCCATCGGGTGGCGCCCGGGCTGCTGTCCTGGCCCGCGTGGCAGACGCTGCACGCCGCCGACCGGGTGCTGTGCCCCGACGCCGGCCACCCCCAGTTGCCGTACTTGCGGGAGGCCGGTGTCGCCGTCGAGATCCTGCGGCCCGCCGCCGACGAACTCGTCGAAGCGTGCGCCGGCGGGCGGACCGTCGTCGTCCTGCCCTCGGGCGAGGGTGACGGGGCCCTGACCGACGGACTCGCGCGGATGGCGGGGTCCGGTCGTTTCACCATGCCCGACCTGGAACTCCTGCCCGGCTCGTACGACCTGCCCGGCGCCCGCCTGCTCGACCTCGTGCAGGTCATGGACCGGATCCGCCGGGAATGCGCGTGGTCCTCGCGGCAGACCCACCAGGGACTCGCGAAGTACGGCATCGAGGAGATGTACGAACTCGTCGAGGCCATCGAGGACGGCGACCGGGAAGAACTGCGCGAGGAACTCGGCGACGTACTCCTCCAGGTCGTCTTCCACGCACGGATCGCCGAGGAGGACGAAGAGGAACCCTTCTCGGTGGACGACGTGGCCGGCACGATCGTCGCCAAGCTGATCAACCGCCACCCGCACGTCTTCGGCGACGCCACCGCCGAGACGCCCGAAGAGGTCCGGGCCCAGTGGCTGCGGAGCAAGGCCGTCGAGAAACAGCGTGAGTCCGTCACCGACGGCGTCCCCGTCGGCCAGCCGGGCCTCGCGCTCGCCGCGAAGCTCGCGAGCCGCGTCCGCACCGCCGGCCTCGATGTCCCCACGCCCACCGGCGACGGCATCGGCTACGAACTCCTCGCCCTCGCCGTCCGCGCCGAAGCCGCCGGCATCGACCCCGAAACCGCCCTCCGCGCCGCCGGCCGCGTCTACCGCGACACGATCCGCGCCGCCGAGGGCCTGTCCGTCAAGGCAGAGGCAGAGGAAGAGGCAGGGGAGTAGGGCCCCGTCCCTGCCTGGGCGGGGCGGCTGTCGTGGTCGCGTCGGAGAGGCGGGCTCCCTTCGGGGCCTGGCCGTCGCGCCGCCCGGCGGCAGGTGCATGTGCGTGTGCGGTCGTCGCTCAGGCCGGGGGATGTCGCACGGTGGCTTCGCCCGCGCGCTGACCTTTGTTGTCGGTTGTCGGTTGTCCGCCGGGCGCCGGTCACGTCCCGGTCGGGGCCTCGCGTATCCGTCCACGCCCTGTGGACAGGCGCGAACGAGGTCACCCGAGGGCGGGGATGTCTTCCTGTGGGGACTCGAAGGCGGCCAACTGGTCTGCGGTGCCCGTGAACGCCGGACCTTCGTGGGGCGGCAGGCGGTCGAGGACCGCTGCCACCGCCTCGTAGGGGCTGTGGGTCTCGATGATGCGTGGGGCGCGGCGGCTCGGACCCTCGACGTAGTAGGCGTCGGATCGCAAGATGCCGATGTAGGGGATGTCCCAGGTGTACGGGACTTCCGTGCACCGGCTGAGATGGAGCTCCCACATGCCCGTCCAGGGGAAGAACCGGCGCAGCCCTGGTTCCGCGTGCGCGACCCGGATCAGTTCGGCGAACGCGCCGTGGAGCGGTGACTCCGAGACGCGCATTCCGCCGCCCGGGGCGAGCAGCTCGTTCCACTTCGCTTCGACCATGTCCGACATCCCACGATGATCGACCAGGTGGAGACGGCCGGTCCATTGGCCGCGAGGTGAGCCGGTGGCCCGGCTCCCGGAAGCCCGGGACGGCGGCACCCGGGACGGCGGCACCCGATGGGGCGGCACCCGGCGGGGTGGTACTCGGTGGGTGTTGGGCACGTCGGCACGCCGCTGACAGCGGGGCGTGGACGTGGGCGGGCCGTGGAAGCGGTCGGGGTGAGGGCGTGGTGGGGGTGTCGTGGACGGCGGCCGGTGTGGGTCGGGTGGGAGGGGCTTGGGTCGGTGTCGGTGCGGGCGGTGGTGGGGCTGACCGTGGAGGTCAGCGCGTAGGGCCTCGGGTCTCCTTCGGTGTCGAGTCGGGTCGTCTCCCGCCCGCCTCTGTGCCGGGTCGGGTCGGGCGGGAGGTGAACTGGCTGCCTGTCAGTACGCCCGGGGCGCGCGGGCGTCCGGGTTGTGCCAGTGGAGGGACGGGCGGCTCATGCGGCGTTCGGAGAGGGACATCGGGCGGGCCGGTGCCGTGGAGGTGGTGGCGCGGGTGATCGGGGGAATGCGGTCGTGGAAGATGCGGACCGGGTCCGTTCCCAGCCCCGCCAGGATCGACGAGACCTGGGTCAGGAACTCCGGCGGACCGGCGAGATAGACGTCGTGGGCCGGCCAGTTGACGCCGGAGCGCAGTGCCTGGAACAGCCGTTCCGTGGCCTGACCGCGCGGTGCGCGCGGGGCGGCCGTGATGGAGGTGAGGCGCATCCCCGGGATGTGCGCGGCCAGCCGCTCCGCGTCCGCCCGGCCGTAGAGGTACTCCCGGGTCCGGGCGACGAGGAACAGCCGTCCCTCGCACGCCGGCTCGTCGGTCGCCGCCTCTTCGAGCAGGGCCCGGATCGGCGCCCAGCCCGTGCCTGCCGCGATGTAGGTGCGCGGCTTGCCGGGCGGGGTGCGGGCGGTGAGCGCGCCGCTCGGGGCGGACAGCCGCACCGTGTCGCCCGGCCGGAGCCGGTCGGACAGCGCGGTGCTCATCGCCCCGCCCTCGACCCGGCCGATGTGCAGATCGACCGTGCCGTCCGGGCGCGGCGCGTTGGCGAGCGAGTACGTACGCCAGATCCTCGGCGCGTGCGGCGTGCTGACACTCGTGTACTGGCCCGGCAGGTAGGGGAACGGCGTCCGGGGGCGCAGGGTCAGCAGCGTCAGATCCGGCCCGTACCGCTCGTGCCGCACCACGTCGGCGTCCCACCAGGCCGGCTGCCCCGCCTCGGCGGACCGCCCGGCGCCGGCCTGCATCAGGTCGGACACCAGCCCGTACGCCTCCGTCCACGCCTTCTCCGCCTCCATGCTCCAGGCGGCCCCGGACGCGTGCGCGAACGCGGCGAGGAGGCTCGCGCCGACCGCGCTGTAGAGCGCGGGCGTCGCCAGGAACTTCCGGTGGTCGCGGCCCAGCTGCCCCAGGTACTCCCCGAGCGCCGGGTCGTCCAGATGCGTCACCACATGGGTCAGCGCGGCGAACAGACGGTCTCTCTGTGGCGCCATGTCGGCGGGGAACAGCTCGCGGACGCGCGGGTTGTTCCAGAAGAGGTGCGAGTAGAAGTAGGTGACAGCGTGCTCCGCTCGTCTCTCGACGACCGCGAACGTGCTTTTGAGTAGCTGGGCATCCACTTGACAAGATCTAAGCACCTCACGCGCCGGCCAAGCGCCGCAGCCGGGGCCTTCAGGGTGTGAGAAAGGTCCGTCACCCCGCCTTCGCGCCGAAGGAGTCGGGTCACCTCGCCTTCGCGCCGAAGAAGTCGGCGAGGGCGGGCGCCAGGACCCCCGGGGCTATCGCGTGTTCCTCCCCGGGGAAGACCCGCAGGGTGAAGTTGTCGCCCGCCGTGGCCAGCTCGCGAGCGCCGGTCAGGATGTGCGGCGCGCCCCGGTCGCCGCTGCCGACGAACACCGGCACGGTCACCGACGCCCAGCGGCCCAGCGGCAGCGGGCGCCCTGACATGATGTCGCCCATGACCCGGCCGTCGTAGGAGAGCGTGGGGGCGAGAGCCTCCATGCCCGCCCAGAACGGGGCCTGACGCATCCCCGCGACGACCTCCTCGGGCACGCCGACCGCCGCCGTCATGAAGTATTCGACCGCGTCCCCGTACGCCCCACGGCCGACCAGCTCGGTCAGCCGTGTCACGTAGTCGGCGGGCAGCGGCGGGCGGCTGTCGTCGGTGATGAACGGCGGCTCGTAGACCGCGAGACGGGTCACCGCGCCGCCGCCGATCCGGGCCGTGGCCTCCAGAGCGAGAGCGCCGCCGGACGACATCCCGAAGAGCGCGGCGGAGCCGCCGGCCGGTCCCTGGATCAGCGCCTCCAGGTCCTCGATCTCCCGCGCCACCTCGTACGGCGCGGTGTCGCCGCTGCCGCCCCGGCCCCGGCGGTCGTAGGTGATCACGGTGAAGTGCTCGGCGAGCAGTCCGGCCAGTTCGGCGGATTCGGCGCCGGTCATCAGCGCCCCGCCGACCAAGACGACGGACGGGCCGGTGCCACGGACCGTGCAGGCGATCGCGGTGCCGTCAGCGGAGACGACCTTGTGCGTGGTCGTGGTCGTGGTCATGAGAGATCCCCTTCCCCCGAGTTCGCACGGAACTCGATCCCGATGCTTGCTGACGCGGCGGCCGTGGGAGGGGCCGTCGATCAGGTACTAGACCGTACAGTACTCAGGTGGGTACTGGTCGGTCCAGTACTCTTTCGGGTGAGCGTTTCCGGCGGGGACGGGGGCGGAGAGAAGAAGAGAGAAAAGGGAGAGGGGAACGGCCATGGACAGCCGCTCGGCACTCAAGCACCAGTCGATCCTGGAGGCGGCGACCTCCGTGTTCCTGACCAAGGGATACGCGGGGACGAGCATGGACGACATCGCGAAACTGGCCGCGGTCTCCAAGCAGACCGTCTACAAGCACTTCGCCGACAAGGACACCCTCTTCGCCGAGATCGTCCTCGCCACGACGGACGACGTCGACGGGATCATCGGGGCGGCGGCCGAGTTCCACACCGTCGTGAATGGCGGTGGCGGTGGCGAGGGGAGCGGGGCCGGGGACGGGAGTGGGGTCGAGGCCGGGGCCGGGGCCGGGGCCGGCGGTCTGGAGGAGGGGCTGGCCCGGCTCGCCCGGAGCTTCGTCCGTACCCTCACCCAGGACCGCGTTCTGCGGTTGCGGCGTCTGATCATCGCCAACGCCGACCAGTTCCCCGAGCTGGGCGCCGACTGGTACGAGCGCGGCTTCGAGCGGGTGCTCGCCGGTCTCGCCGACACCTTCCGGCAGCTCGACGCCGAGGGGCGGCTCACCGTCCCGGATCCGAAGCTCGCCGCGCACCACTTCGCCGGGCTGCTGCTCTGGATCCCCGTCAACGCGGCCATGTTCCACGGCTCCGCCCAGCACACCGACGCCGATCTGGACCGGTACGCGGAGGAGGGTGTCCGGGTCTTCCTCGCCGCCTATCGCGGGAAGGGTGGAGATGGGGCCGGCGATAGGGGATAGGGGAGAGGGCGGGGGCATGGGCGTGGGCTGACAGCCCGGGGCGGGGCGCTCCGGCTCCGCCCGGCCCGGCTCCGCCCGGCTCCGCCCGGCTCCGCCCGGCTCCGCCCGGCTCCGCCCGGCCCGGCCCGGCCCGGTCCGGCCGGGACCCATGGGCCCCATGAGGCCCATGGTCCCCGTGGTGTCCCGCCAGGCGCCTTGTACCGTCGGAGCATGAGCACACCCCCCGCCCCCGAGCTGTTCACCTGGGAGTTCGCCACCGATCCGTACCCGGCGTACGCCTGGCTGCGCGAGCACGCGCCCGTCCACCGGGCGACGCTGCCCAGCGGGGTGGAGGCATGGCTGGTGACCCGGTACGCGGACGCCCGCCAGGCGCTCGCCGACCAGCGGCTGTCGAAGAACCCGGCGCACCACGACGGGCCGGCGCACGCCAAGGGCAAGACGGGCATCCCCGGCGAGCGCAAGGCCGAGCTGATGACGCACCTGCTCAACATCGACCCGCCGGACCACACCCGGCTGCGCCGCCTCGTCTCCAAGGCGTTCACCCCGCGCCGCGTCGCCGAGTTCGCGCCGCGCGTGCAGGAGCTGACCGACCGGCTCATCGACGGCTTCGCGGAGCGCGGGAGCGCGGACCTCATCCACGAGTTCGCGTTCCCGCTGCCGATCTACGCGATCTGCGACCTGCTCGGCGTACCGGCCGAGGACCAGGACGACTTCCGCGACTGGGCCGGGATGATGATCCGGCACGGCGGCGGGCCGCGCGGCGGCGTCGCGCGCTCGGTGAAGAAGATGCGCGGCTACCTCGCCGAACTCATCCACAAGAAGAGGGAAGAGCCGGGAGACGACCTGATCTCCGGACTCATCCGCGCCTCGGACCACGGCGAGCACCTGACCGAGAACGAGGCCGCCGCCATGGCCTTCATCCTTCTCTTCGCCGGCTTCGAGACCACCGTCAACCTCATCGGCAACGGCGTCTACGCGCTGCTGCGCGACCCCGGGCAGCGCACCCGCCTCCAGGACTCGCTCGCCGCGGGGGAGACCGGCCTGCTGGAGACCGGGATCGAGGAGCTGCTGCGGTACGACGGGCCGGTCGAGCTCGCGACCTGGCGCTTCGCGACCCAGCCGCTGACCATCGGCGGGCAGGAGATCCCGGCCGGCGACCCGGTCCTCGTCGTCCTCGCCGCCGCCGACCGCGACCCGGCCCGCTTCGACCAGCCGGACACCCTGGACCTCGCCCGGCGCGACAACCAGCACCTGGGATACGGCCACGGCATCCACTACTGCCTGGGCGCGCCGCTGGCCCGGCTGGAGGGCCAGACGGCGCTCGCGACGCTCCTGACCCGGCTGCCCGACCTGAAGCTCGGCGCCGATCCGGCCGAGCTGCGCTGGCGCGGCGGGCTCATCATGCGTGGCCTGCGGACCCTTCCCGTGGAGTTCACCCCGGCCCCTCGGCGCCACGAAAGCTGACGACAGGTCAAAAATGTGATGTTCGCGTGATCTGCGGTGCATCGACTTGTGACGCCCGTTCGAATGCGGCTACGTTCACCCGCAGTCCACGCCGTCACGCGAAAGGCACTCCGCATGCGCTCCGGGAACGGACGTCACCGTCGACCTCGCCAGGCCCCCGCTATCGTCGTCGCCGCGGGAGTGACCGGATCGGCCCTGGCCCTGCCCCTGCTCGCCACCGGGTCCGCTTCCGCCGCCGATGCCCAGACCTGGGACCGGGTCGCCGAGTGCGAGTCGGGTGGCGCGTGGAGCGCCAACTTCGGCAACGGTCTCTACGGCGGGCTCCAGTTCACCCAGGACGGCTGGGAGCGGCACGGCGGTCTCGCCTACGCGCCCAGCGCCGACCTGGCCAGCCGGGCCCAGCAGATAGCCATCGCCGAGAAGGCGTTCGCCGCCGGCGACACCCAGTGGGACACCTGCGCCCCGATCGCCGGGCTCCAGCACGACGGCAAGGCGCCCGCCGTCGACCCGGGCTCCGGCCCGCTGCCCAGCGCGTCGCACTCTCCCGTCGCCGAGTCGAACCGCACCGACGGCCTGCCGTCCGAGGCCGGCCAGAGCAACGGCAGTCAGGGCAACGGCAACCAGGGCAACGGCAGTCAGGGCAACAACGGCCAGGGCAACCAGGGCAACGGAAACCAGGGCGACCAGTCCGGTCACGGCCAGAACGGCAACCAGGCCAACCAGGGGAACGGTCAGAACGGCCACGGCCAGGGCGGCCAGAGCGGTCAGGCCGGTCAGGGTGACCCGTTCGGCCAGTCGCAGGGCAACCAGGGGAACCAGGGCAACCAGGGCGACCAGGGTGGTTACGGGCAGGGCACCGGCCCGGCCGCACCCGGCGGCTCCGTGGACTCGTACCCGGGCGGGATGGCCACTCCGGCCACCCCCGACGCCTCCGCCGCCCCGGCCACCCCGGCGCCGGCGGCCACTCCCTTCGGCCCGATCGCGCCGGGCGTCTCGCTCCCGCAGGCGCCGACCGGCCTCCTCGCCATTCCCGGCGTCCTCCAGCTGCCCGGCCTCCCGGGCGCGCCCACGACCCCGGCCGCTCCCGCGGCTCCGGCCGCCCCGGACACGTCCGTGACGCCGGGTCTGCCGACCGCGCCCGGGACGGCCACCCCGGGTCAGACAACGGGGCAGAGTCAGAGCCACGGCCAGGGCCAGGGCCAGAGCGACAGCAAGGGCAAGCACCGGGGTGACGCCGCGCCGGAAGGTACGGACGGCTCGGACGCCGCGCGTGAAGCGGGACGGCACGCCGCCCCGGCCGGCAGTGACACCGACGCTGCCGATGCCGCCGAGGGCGCGAAGGGCGCGAAGGGCGGCGAAGGCGGCGCCGCCAAGAGCGAGGTCGTGGCCGGAAACGCCGTCACGGCGGACAAGGCGGACGAATACACCGTCAGACCGGGAGACAGTCTGACGGAGATCGCACGGCGTACGGGCCTCGTGGGTGGCTGGTCCGCGCTCTACGACGCCAACAAGAAGGAGCTCGGCTCCGACCCTGACCTCATCGTCCCTGGTCAGAGCCTCAAGCTGGGGTCGCAGAACTCCTCGTCCGACGAGTAGTCAGGGGCTGAATGTCCGTAATGCCGCAGTGAGACATGGATCTCTCTTGCCGAACGGGCGTGCGGCCGTCGTGGGCTGTGATCGAATCGCCCCTCACCTGCACAAACACCCCCTGACGGGGAGCAAGTAGGGGCGATTTTTCCGGGTTGATGGGCTTTGATCTTCTCCCCGGTCTGTGTCTACGGTCAGGACCGCTCGCCACCGCGGGCCCCGTCGGGCGGTACGCCGAATCCTGCCGCCGGCCGATGGGAACAGTCGTCGCGTCATGCGCCGAAGGCAGGAGCGGGGGACCCAAGGTAAGCGCCGGGCCCGGCCGTTGAAACAGACGGCCGACGACCGGCTTGGGGTGGAGCCGCGTGCAAGGACACGCGGCCGGACAACTCACAGGTCCGAACCCGACAGCTCACCTCGTAGGCGTCGGTGAGGAGAATCTCCATGCTGTTTTCCGGCAAGGGCAAACGCCGTCGTCCCTCCAAGGCCACCCGTGTCCTCACGCTGACGAGCGTCGCGGGCGTCGCCGTCGCCGCCCCGCTGATGGCCGCGGGCAACGCCTCCGCCGCCACCGCCGCCGAGTGGGACCGCGTCGCGCAGTGCGAGTCCGGTGGCAACTGGTCCATCAACACCGGCAACGGTTACTACGGCGGCCTCCAGTTCTCCGCGTCCACCTGGGCGGCGTACGGCGGCACCTCCTACGCCTCGCGCGCCGACCTGGCCTCGAAGACCCAGCAGATAGCCGTCGCCGAGAAGGTCCTGGCGGGCCAGGGCAAGGGCGCGTGGCCGAGCTGCGGCGTGGGCCTCTCCGGCGCCGCGTACTCGGGCTCCGCCTCGTCGTCGTCCTCTTCGTCGGCCGCCTCGTCTTCGTCTTCTTCCTCGGCGGGCTCGTCGTCTTCGGCGGCCTCTTCCTCCTCCTCTTCCTCGTCCTCGGCGAGCAAGAGCACCGGCTCCTCCGCCGGCTCGGCCACCGGTTCCATGACCGCGCCGCAGCGCTCCACCGAGCAGCCGACCACCCGCGGCACCCAGCGCCAGGCCCCGCAGGCCGCTCCGCAGGACGCCGCCAAGAAGACCGTCACCACCCCGACCGGCAAGAAGGTCAAGAAGGGCGACGGCGAGTACAAGGTCGTCTCCGGCGACACCCTCAGCAAGATCGCCAAGGAGAACGGCGTCAAGGGCGGCTGGCAGCAGCTGTTCAAGCTGAACAAGGACATCGTCGAGAACGCCGACCTGATCTACCCGGGCCAGCAGCTCCACCTGAAGTGAGCCGCGCGCTCGTGTGAGCCCCCACCTCTCACGAGCGGCACCTCGCGCGGGTTCGGCGACTGTCCCCCGTGGTGACCCCGTGACCGTCCCCGACCGGCCCGGAGCGCGTGCTCCGGGCCGGTCGCGGTTCGCGGCCGTGGCGCATGGCCGCAGTTCGTGGGTTGGGGCGCACGGCCGTGGTTCGCGGTTCGCGGTCGCGGGTCGCGGGTCGTGTTCGTCGGTCACGCCGTTTTCGCGCTCCCCGAGCCGCTCATCGGTCCGATTCCGGGTCCGCCCGTCGCTTTCCTCCGGATCCATACCGATGAGTAACCCAGGGGATTCGTCCCCATGTGCATGCCCCCGGGTCCTTTTTCGTCTTAGGGGGCGGGCGCCCGGTGGCCGTCGCCACCGCGCCGGTTAGGCTCTTGTCGCAAGGCGAACGAGACCTTGCGCATGCGTCACACTCAGCGTCACATCCCAGAAGGAGATGCTCGTGCCGTCCATCGACGTCGTCGTAGCCCGGGAAATCCTGGACTCCCGAGGCAACCCCACCGTCGAGGTCGAGGTCGGCCTCGACGACGGCAGCACGGGTCGTGCTGCCGTTCCGTCCGGCGCCTCCACCGGTGCGTTCGAGGCCCTGGAGCTTCGCGACGGTGACCCCAACCGCTACCAGGGCAAGGGTGTCGAGAAGGCCGTCCTCGCGGTCATCGAGCAGATCGGCCCGGAGCTCGTCGGCTACGACGCCACCGAGCAGCGCCTGATCGACCAGGCCATGTTCGACCTGGACGCGACCCCGGACAAGTCCTCGCTCGGCGCCAACGCCATCCTCGGCGTCTCCCTCGCCGTCGCGCACGCCGCCTCCGAGGCGTCGGACCTGCCGCTCTTCCGCTACCTCGGCGGCCCGAACGCGCACCTGCTGCCCGTTCCGATGATGAACATCCTGAACGGCGGCTCGCACGCCGACTCCAATGTGGACATCCAGGAGTTCATGATCGCGCCGATCGGCGCGGAGTCCTTCTCCGAGGCCCTGCGCTGGGGCACCGAGGTCTACCACACCCTCAAGAAGGTCCTGAAGGACAAGGGTCTGTCGACCGGCCTCGGCGACGAGGGCGGCTTCGCCCCGAACCTGGGCTCCAACCGCGAGGCCCTCGACCTCATCCTCGAGGCCATCAAGCAGGCCGGTTACGTGCCCGGCAAGGACATCGCGCTCGCGCTCGACTGCGCCGCCTCCGAGTTCTACAAGGACGGCGTGTACGAGTTCGAGGGCAAGTCCCGCTCGGCCGCCGAGATGACCGAGTACTACGAGGAGCTGGTCGCGGCCTACCCGCTGGTCTCCATCGAGGACCCGCTGTTCGAGGACGACTGGGCCGGCTGGAAGGTCATCACCGACAAGCTCGGCGCCAAGGTCCAGCTCGTGGGCGACGACCTGTTCGTCACCAACCCGGAGCGTCTGGCCCGCGGCATCGAGGAGGGCTCCGCCAACGCCCTCCTGGTCAAGGTCAACCAGATCGGTTCGCTGACCGAGACCCTGGACGCCGTCGAGCTGGCCCAGCGCAGCGGCTTCAAGTGCATGATGTCCCACCGCTCCGGCGAGACCGAGGACGTCACCATCGCCGACCTGGCCGTCGCCACCAACTGCGGCCAGATCAAGACCGGTGCCCCGGCCCGCTCCGAGCGCGTCGCCAAGTACAACCAGCTGCTGCGCATCGAGGAGATCCTCGACGACGCCGCGGTCTACGCCGGCCGCAGCGCCTTCCCGCGCTACAAGGGCTGACACCCGGGCGGGCCCGCGCCCGGCGCGGGTGATCTCCCGTCAGGGCCGATCCGCGTCAGGGCCGGTCCCCGGCAGGGGCGATTCCCGGCAGGGCCGATCCGCGTGAGGGCCGGTCCCCGACGCGGGTGATCTTCCTGCCGGGGCCGATCCCTCGCCGGGGCCGATGTCCCGCCAGGGCCGATCTTCGGCTCGCCGCTTCCGTCCGTCCCCGCACCCGGTCCCGTACCGTGTGCGGGGACGTACGTTTGACCGGCACGTGCCGCCGCCGCACCGCGCCGACACGCGCGCGTGCGTGTGGTGGTCGTACCAGCGCATGGCGGACCGCGACGGATGGCGCGACGTTTAGCGCGACGTATGGCGCGACGGATGGCGCGACGGATGGGGAGACGCAGGACATGGCCGTGAAGGACCGGGACCGGTTCTCGACCGCGACCCGGATCAGGCTGCTCGGCGAGCAGACCGCCGCCCGTGTCTACCGTTCCCAGACCCGCCGCCAGGACCGCCGCTCCCGGCTCACGGGGCGCGCCGCGTTCCTCGCGCTCGTCGTCTGTTCCATGGTGGTGGCGCTCGCGTACCCGATGCGGAGCTACGTCTCCCAGCAGGGCGAGATCGCCGACCAGCGGCAGAAGGCGGCCGAGGCCGCCCGCCGCGTCGAGCAGCTGCGCGACGAGAAGGCCCGCCTCCAGGACCCCGCGTACATCCGCCGGCTGGCCCGTGAGCACCTGCACTACGTACGGCCCGGCGAGACGGCCTTCACCGTGAACGACCCCGAGGCGGACAGCCGGCCGCGTTCGGACCGGGGGGCGGAAGACCAGCCCTGGTACGACAATCTGTGGGACGGCGTGGACAACGCCGACCGCCACTGACCCCCGTCCCCCCCACCCCACCGCACCCCCGCTCCTTATTCTTTTCCCCCCACTCCCACCTACTTCAGCAAGGCAGACCGAGGCAGACATGGACACGCCCCCTCCGCAGACCGAGAGCACCGAGCCCACCGCCGCGGACATCGCCGCGTTCGAGGCCCAGCTCGGCCGGCCGCCCCGCGGCCTGCGCGCCATCGCGCACCGCTGCCCCTGCGGCAACCCGGACGTCGTCGAGACCGCGCCCCGGCTCCCCGACGGCACCCCGTTCCCGACCACGTACTACCTGACCTGCCCGCGCGCCGCCTCCGCCATCGGCACCCTGGAGGCCAACGGCGTGATGAAGGAGATGCAGGCCCGGCTCGCCACCGACCCGGAGCTGGCCGCCGCGTACCGCGCCGCGCACGAGGACTACATCGCGCGCCGTGACGCCATCGAGGTCCTGGAGGGCTTCCCGAGCGCCGGCGGCATGCCCGACCGGGTCAAGTGCCTGCACGTGCTCGTCGGCCACTCCCTGGTGGCGGGCCCGGGTGTGAACCCATTCGGCGACGAGGCCCTGGCGATGCTGCCCGAGTGGTGGGCGAAGGGCCCGTGCGTCACCCCGTGCGTGGAGAAGAACCAGCAGGCCGAGCAGGCCGAGCAGGGCGAGAAGAGCGGCCAGGCCGAGTCGAGCAGCCAGACCGAGCAGGGCGAGAAGAGCGGGGAGGGGTCCGCGGAATGACCCGGGTCGCCGGAATCGACTGCGGTACGAACTCCATCCGCCTCCTCGTCGCGGACGTCCACCCGGAGACGGGCGAGCTGATCGAGCTGGACCGGCGGATGACCATCGTCCGGCTCGGGCAGGGCGTCGACCGGACGGGCCGGCTCGCGCCCGAGGCGCTGGAGCGGACCTTCGCCGCCTGCCGTGAGTACGCGGCGGTCATCGAGGAGCTGGGCGCCGAGCGGATCCGCTTCGTGGCCACCTCCGCCTCGCGCGACGCCGAGAACCGGGACGACTTCGTCCGCGGCGTCGTCGGGATCCTGGGCGTCGAGCCCGAGGTCATCACCGGCGACCAGGAGGCCGAGTTCTCCTTCACCGGCGCCACCGGCGAGCTGCCCGGCGACGACCGGCGGCTGGTCGTGGACATCGGCGGCGGCTCCACCGAGTTCGTGGTCGGCGTCCGGCACGTGGAGGCCGCCCGGTCCGTGGACATCGGCTGCGTACGGCTGACCGAACGCCATGTGCGCACCGACCCGCCGGCCGCCGACGAGATCGCCGCGATCCGCGCCGACGTCCGGGCCGCGATGGACCTGGCCGCCGAGAAGGTGCCGCTGGGCGAGGCCGAGACCCTGGTCGGGCTCGCGGGCTCGGTCACCACGGTGGCCGCGATCGCGCTGGGCCTGCCGGAGTACGACTCCACCAAGGTCCACCACGCCCGGATCTCCCGTGCCCAGGTCGACGAGGTGGTCACCCGGCTGCTCGGCTCGACCCACGACGAGCGGGCCGCGATCCCGGTCATCCACTCGGGCCGGGTCGACGTGATCGTCGCGGGCGCGGTCGTCCTCGCCGAGATCATGGAGCGCACGGGCGCCGCCGAGGTGGTCGTCAGCGAGCACGACATCCTCGACGGAATCGCGCTCTCGGTGGCGTAGGCGTAGGCGTAGGAGACGGAGTAGGCGGCGGGCGTCCCGGCGGGTGGCCGGCGGGACCGTCCCCGGGGCTGCCGGAGGGGTCGGACCGGGGGTCCTTCGTGGACATCCGGCCCCGCCCCACTCGTCTCACCAGAGTCCCCCCGCCCCACCATGTGATCCCGCTATCCGTCACATAGCGGTCGGCTATGACTGCCTGTGAGGGGCTTGCGAGGGGGTCGAAACAGGCCCGGAAGGGGCCCGCGAGGGCCCTTTGGTGACGTCCTGTCGAAAAGGTTCGTGAAGTTCTTCACAAGAGAAAGGCCCCCGAAAGGGCCCTGTAGGTGCCTCTGGAGGGACTTTGGTCCCATTCGGGGGGTGCCCACGGTCCTTTCGCAGGCGCGCGCAGGCATTCGCTCATTGATTCCATCGTGTGAACGCGCCCTGTCGTTCAGCGTGAAGGAACGGCCTCCAGGCCAGTTCACAAGGGGTGCCCAACGTCCAACCGGAGCCCCCGGTTCCTTTGCTGGATCATGACATCCGTCACGTGGGCGGCGGAGTGTAGCAGAGGTACCCGGCAACCTTGTGAAGGGGCGCACGAGGTACCCCCTCCCGCGGGGTGGATACTCGATGCCATGAGCACCACGGAGCGTCCCAGGATCCTCGTAGTAGGCGGCGGGTACGTAGGACTGTACGCAGCTCGGCGCATCCTGAAGAAGATGCGCTACGGCGAGGCGACCGTCACGGTCGTCGACCCCCGGTCGTACATGACCTACCAGCCCTTCCTCCCCGAAGCCGCCGCCGGCAGCATCTCGCCGCGCCACGTCGTCGTCCCGCTGCGACGCGTCGTGCGTGGAGCCGAGGTGCTCACCGGCCGGGTCACCACCATCGACCAGGACCGCAAGGTCGCGACGATCGCGCCGCTCGTCGGCGAGGCGTACGAGCTGCCGTTCGACTACCTGGTCATCTCGATGGGTGCCGTCTCCCGTACCTTCCCGATCCCCGGCCTCGCCGAGCAGGGCATCGGTATGAAGGGCATCGAGGAGGCCATCGGCCTGCGCAACCACGTCCTCGAGCAGCTCGACAAGGCCGACTCGACGACCGACGAGGAGATCCGCCGCAAGGCGCTCACCTTCGTCTTCGTCGGTGGCGGTTTCGCCGGTGCCGAGACGATCGGCGAGGTCGAGGACATGGTCCGCGACGCCGCGAAGTACTACACCAACGTGAAGCGCGAGGACATGCGCTTCGTGCTGGTCGACGCCGCGGACAAGATCCTTCCCGAGGTCGGCCCCAAGCTCGGCCAGTACGGCAAGGAGCACCTGGAGAGCCGGGGCATCGAGATCTACCTCCAGACCTCGATGGACTCCTGCGTCGACGGTCACGTCGTGCTGAAGAACGGCCTTGAGGTCGACGCCAACACGATCGTGTGGACCGCCGGTGTGAAGCCGAACCCGGCGCTCGCCCGCTTCGGTCTGCCGCTCGGCCCCCGCGGCCACGTGGACACCTCCGAGAAGCTCCAGGTCCAGGGCATGGACTACGTCTGGGCCGCCGGCGACAACGCCCAGGTTCCGGACATGGTCGGCCGCGACGCCGGCAACCCGAACGCCTGGTGCCCGCCGAACGCGCAGCACGCCCTGCGTCAGGCCAAGGTCCTCGGCGACAACGTCGTGTCCGGCATGCGCGGCTTCCCGCAGAAGGAGTACCGCCACGCCAACAAGGGCGCCGTCGCGGGTCTCGGCCTGCACAAGGGCGTCGCGATGATCGTCATGGGCAAGATGAAGATCAAGCTCAAGGGCCGTCTCGCCTGGTACATGCACCGTGGCTACCACGGCATGGCGATGCCGACCTTCAACCGCAAGATCCGCATCTTCGCCGACTGGACCCTGGGCATGTTCCTCAAGCGTGAGGTCGTCTCCCTCGGTGCCATGGAGACGCCGCGCGAGGAGTTCTACGAGGCGGCCAAGCCCGCCCCGAAGCCGGCCGCCCCGGCGCAGGAGCCCGCCAAGGCTTCCTGACCCGGGAGCTTGCGCGCGGGTACCGGCGTACCGGCGCGCACCGCACCTGAGCAGGGTCTGAGCAGGATCCGCAGGATCCAGCACAGCACCTCGTAGTACCCGTAGTACCCCCGAAAGGGCCGTCCGCCATCCGTGGTGCGGGCGGCCCTTTCGTTTGCCCTTTCGTATGTTTTTACGGACGCGTGCGTCCGGGCGGGAGTGAAATCACCTACCGACGGTGTTCCTCTGGTGACAGGCATTTCTGGGGCACGGGATCACGGAGGTGTTGCATCATGGCCGACGCCGCATCGCGGCTGACCGCACTCGCCGAGGACGTCATGGGAGCCCCGCTCCCCGTCCGGTTGCGGGCCTGGGACGGCAGCGAAGCAGGACCCGCGGGCGGCCCCGTACTGATCATCCGCGACCGCCGCGCGCTGCGCAGGCTGCTGTGGAAACCGGGGGAGCTGGGCCTCGCACGCGCCTGGGTGGCCGGCGAGATCGACGTCGAGGGGGATCTGTACGTCGTCCTGGACAAGCTGGCCACGGCGGTCTGGGAACGGGGCGAGGGCGAGGAGGCGCGCGGCGCGCTCGACGCCGTACGCGATCCGAAGGTACGGGCCGCGGCCCGCGCCCTGCTGAAGCTGGGCGGTCCGCTGCCGCCGCCGAAGCCGCCCGTCGAGGAGGTGCGCGGGCGCAGCGGGGTCCGGCACTCCAAGCGCCGCGACAAGCAGGCGATCAGTCACCACTACGACGTGGGCAACGAGTTCTACGAGCTGGTCCTCGGACCCTCGATGGTCTACTCCTGCGCCTACTGGGGCCAGAGTGACGAACGGGCCGTGGGGACGGAGGGAGCCGCCGAGGCCGCGGGCATCCTGGAGGACGCCCAGCGCGACAAGTTGGACCTGATCGCCCGCAAGCTGCGGCTGAAGGAGGGCGACCGGCTGCTCGACGTCGGCTGCGGCTGGGGTTCGATGGCCATCCACGCGGCCCGCGAGTACGGGGTCAAGGTCGTCGGCATCACCCTGTCCCGGGAGCAGGCCGCGTTCGCCCGCAAGCGGGTCGCCGACGAGGGGCTGACGGACCGGGTGGAGATCCGGGTCCAGGACTACCGGGACGTCCCCGACGGCCCGTTCGACGCGATCTCGTCCATCGGCATGGCCGAGCACGTGGGCGCGGCGCGTTATCGGGAGTACGCGGACATCCTGTACGGGCTCCTCAAGCCGGGCGGGCGGCTGCTCAACCACCAGATCGCGCGCCGCCCGGAGGCGGACGAGTCCGCGTACCACGTGGACGCCTTCATCGACGCGTACGTCTTCCCGGACGGCGAACTCGCCCCGATGGGACGCACCCTGACGACCCTTGAGGACGCGGGCTTCGAGGTGCGCGACGTCGAGGCGATCCGGGAGCACTACGCGCTGACGCTGCGTCAGTGGGTGACCAACCTGGAGCGGGAGTGGAGCCGGGCGGTCCGGCTGGTCTCGCCGGGGCGGGCCCGGATCTGGCGGCTCTACATGGCGGCGTCGGCGGTGTCGTTCGAACGCAACCGGATCGGCGTGAACCAGTTTCTCGCGGTGAAGACACCGGAGTCGGGGGCCTCGGGGATGGCGCTGCGGCCCCGGGAGTGGACCGAGACGGGGGCGGGGGCGGGGTCCGGGACCGACGGCTGATCGGGCGGGGCGGCGTACCGGGTTCCCGCTTCGGGCCCCGGTCCCCGGTCCCCAGATCTCAGTCCCAAGTCCCGAGTTTTGTTAAACCCGTTCGGCCGATCGATACGTTCAGCCCTTTCGGCTCCGGGTAGGCGGGGTGCCAGTGCGAACCGGCACCCCGCTTTTCCATGGGCCCGGTTCGTTCGTCCCGACTGACCCGACTGACCCGACCACCGGCCTGTCCGAACCACCGCGTCCGTCTCACAGGGGGAACTGTGCGCCGTCGTCCCGTCACCCGTCCGCCGCTGGCCCTGCCCCGGGCCCTCGCCGCCGCCGGCCTCGCCACCACCACGCTGCTCGCCCTGTCCGCGGTCCCGGGCCGCGCCGCACCCGCGGGCACCACCGTGAACAGCGCGGCCGCCGCGGTGACGGCCACCGCCACCTTCAACGACCCCGGGGGCGACGCCGCCGCCCAGAACCGCATCCGCGATCACATCGTCGACCTGGTGAACCGGGCCGAGAGCGGCTCCACGATCAGCGTCGGCATGTACAACTTCACCGACGACGACGTCTCCGCCGCGCTCGCCGCCGCCTCGGCGCGCGGGGTCGGCGTACGGATCCTGCTCGACCACACCACCCGGGTCACCACGGGCGGCGAGTACGACAACCTCGCCGCCAAGCTCGGCACCGACCGTACGAAGAACTCCTGGGTGTACGCGTGCCCGGCCGGCCGGGGCTGCCTCGGCGACCGGAAGCTTCCCGGCGACCCCGACGGGGCCATCAACCACAACAAGTTCTTCCTCTTCTCCGCCACCGGCGGGGCGAAGGACGTCGTCGTGCAGTCCTCGGCCAACCTGACCGGCGTCCAGCGCACCGATCTGTTCAACAACGCCGTCACTCTCCCCGACAGCGGCCTCTACGCCGTCTACCAGGACTATTTCGCGGATCTACTGGCGTACGGCACCTCGGCCAAGGGCCTCGACCACTACTACAAGACGCCGACCGCGAGCCCGTACAAGGCGTACTTCTTCCCGCGCAAGGAGGCCGCGGGCACCTCGTACGACTCCGACGCGAGCACCGACACCGTCAAGCTGATCCTCGACAACGTCGACTGCGCGGGCGGCGCCACCAAGATCCGGATGGCCGCCAACCTCTTCACCCGCCGCGAGGTCGCGAGCAAGCTCGTCGCCCTGAAGAACGCCGGCTGCGGTGTGTACCTCGCGCACGACGGCGCGCCCGGCTCGATGGGCGCGGGCGTCGAGTCGATCGTCTCCGGCAAGCTCACGCAGCGCGTGCAGTGCTACGAGGACCGGGGCGCGAACGTCGCCAAGGCCGGGCTGCACTCCAAGTACCTGCTGGTGGAGGGCACGTACGACGGGGTGTCCGGCCGCAAGCTGGTGTGGACCGGCAGCCACAACTACACCTACCCGGCGCTGCGGGCGAACGACGAGACGCTGCTGAAGATCGACGTACCGGCGCTCTACGACCAGTTCCGGGCGAACCACGACCGGCTGATGACGTACTGCGCGGGGAGCTGACGCGTACCCAAGCACCCACGTACCCCCACACGCGCACACGCGCACGGGCCGGGTTCCCGAAGGAACCCGGCCCGTGCGACGTACCGCCGGCTGCTACTACCGCCTACCGCTTACTGCGCCTTGATCGCCTGGAGCATGTTCAGCTTGGCCGCGCTGCGGGCCGGCCACAGCGAGGCCAGCACGCCGACCAGGGCGGCGAGCAGCAGGAAGATCCCGAGCCGGCCCCACGGCAGGACCAGCGTGTAGTCCGGCAGGCTGCTCTTGATCGTCTCGCCGATCGCCCAGCCCAGGAACGAGCCGAGGCCGATGCCGACGACCGCGCCGAAGAGGCTGATGACCACGGCCTCCAGGCGGACCATCCGCTTCACGCGGCGCCGGTCGAGACCGATCGCGCGCAGCATGCCGATCTCCTGCTGCCGTTCGAAGACCGACATCGCCAGGGTGTTGACGACGCCGAGGACCGCGATGAGCAGAGCCATCGCCAGCAGGCCGTACATGACGTTCAGCATGGTGCCGATGGCGCCGCTGAAGGAGTCACGGATGTCCTGCTTGTCCATGACCAGCATGGCCGGGTTGTCGCCGAGCGACTTCATCACGGCCTTCTCGGCCGCGTCCGACGGGCCGCCGTCCATCTTGACGAAGACCTGCGGGATGTACGGCTTGGGGTCGTGCGCGTTGAGGACCTCGGTGTCCACGAGGATGTGCGAGACGAAGCCGCTCTCCGCGTAGACCGCGCCGACCTTCAGGTCGCCCTTCTTCTTGTCGGCGAAGGTCACGGAGACGGTGGAGCCGACCTTCCAGCCGCGCTTCTTCGCGGTCGTGTCGTCGACCGCGATCGCGCCCTGGGCGAGGGAGTCGAGTGAGCCGTCGGTGACGTCCAGCTTGACCAGCCGGGCGATGGCGTCCGGGGTGACACCGGAGACGGAGGCGAAGCCGCCCTTCACGAAGTCGATGTAGCCGGACTGCTGCGGGGAGACGGCGACCGCGCCCGGGGTCTTCGCCACGGCGTCCAGGGCGGCCTGGTTGAGGCCGTCGCCGCTGGCCATGGCGATCATGTAGTCGGCCTTGATCTGGTCCGTGGTCGCCCGGTCGACGGCGCCGCCGGCGGAGGCGCCGATGACGGACAGACCGGTCACCAGGGTGAGGCCGATGGCGAGCGCGGAGGCGGTGGCGCCGGTGCGGCGCGGGTTGCGGACCGCGTTCTGGCCGGACAGCTTGCCCGCGACACCGAACGCCTTGAGCACCGGGCGGGCCAGCGCGATCACCGGCCGGGACAGCAGCGGGATCAGCACGATCACCCCGAGGAGGGCGAGGAACGCACCGCCGGCGATGAACATACGGCCGTCGTCGCCGCCCTTGCCGGCGCCGAGGACGATGCCGATCGCGCCGAGCGAGGTGAGGATCGCGCCGATGGTGTTGCGCACGACCAGCGACTTGGTGGTGGCGACCGCGTGGACGCTGCTCATCGCGGCGACCGGCGGGATCTTCGCGGCGCGGCGGCCCGGCAGCCAGGCGGCCAGCATGGTGACGAGGACACCGACGGCGAGCGAGGCGACGAGCGGGGTGGATCCGATGATCAGATCGCCGGCCGGGACCTTCAGGCCGAAGGCGGACATGGCGGAGCGCAGACCGGCGGCGAGCCCGATGCCGAGCGCGAAGCCGATGACCGAGGCGACCAGGCCGACCAGACCGGCCTCCGCGAGCACGGAGCGGGTGATCTGCTTGCGCGAGGCGCCGACGGCGCGCATCAGCGCGAGTTCCTTGGTGCGCTGGGCGACCAGCATGGTGAAGGTGTTGGAGATCAGGAAGATGCCGACGAAGAGCGCGATGCCGGCGAAGCCGAGCAGCATCTGGTTGATCGCGCTCATGCTGGACTCGATGTCCTTGGCCTGCTCGTCGGCGAGGGCCTGACCGGTCTTCGCGTCGGCGATGTCGTGGACGATCGGCTCCACGGCTCCGAGGATCTTGTCCGCGTCGGCGCCGGGCGCGGCGCGCACGGTGATCTCCATGAAGTGGCCCGGCTTGAGGAACAGCTTCTGGGCGACCGGAGTGTCGAACAGGACGAGGCTGCCGCCCGCGTTCACGGCACCGTCCTCGGTGGTGAAGACACCGGTCAGCTCGTACGTCTCGACGGGGCCGTTGGTGGCCACCCGGACCTGGTCGCCGACCCGGTAGCCGCCCTTGTCGGCGGTGTCCTTGTCGAGGGCGATCTGGTCGTCCTTCACCGGGCCGGTGCCGGAGACGAAGGCGTACGCGGTGTCCTTGCCGTCCTTGCCGGGGGCGAAGTTGGTGCCCTTGTTGGACCAGCCGGAGCCGATCAGCTTGCCGTTCTTGTCCGGCACGCCGGCGAAGCCGTTGACCCGGCCGGTGGCGTCGGCCACCCCGTCGAGCGCGGCGATCTTCTGCCGGGTCTTCTCGGACAGCGCCGGGGACGCGTTGGGGTCGTTCACGGCCCCCGTGGCGGTGACGGCGACGGCGACGTCGTCGTAGCTCTTCGCGGACTGGTTGCGGAAGGCGTTGGAGAGGGTGTCGGTGAAGACGAGGGTGCCGGACACGAAGGCCACGCCGAGCATCACGGCGAGCACGGTCATCAGCAGCCTGGCCTTGTGCGCGAGCACATTGCGCAGGGCGGTGCGGAACATGGGAGGTCTGGGTCCTGATTCCTGAACGGAGGAGGGCGACGGAGACGGGCGCGCCGGGAAGGGGCGGCGGGGAAGGGCGGCGGAGGGTGCCGGAGAAGAGCGCCGGAGAAGAGGAGGGGCGGGCCCTCAAGAGGAGGGGCGGGCCCTCGGCTCAGCTCGTGCGGCCCTTGGCGTCGAACGCCTTCATGCGGTCGAGCACGTCGTCCGCCGTCGGGTGCAGCATCTCGTCGACGATCCGGCCGTCCGCGAGGAAGACCACCCGGTCCGAGTAGGAGGCGGCGACCGGGTCGTGGGTCACCATCACCACGGTCTGGCCGAGTTCGCGCACCGAGTTGCGCAGGAAGCCGAGGACCTCGGCGCCGGAGCGCGAGTCGAGGTTTCCGGTCGGCTCGTCACCGAAGATGATCTCGGGCCTGGAGGCCAGGGCACGGGCCACGGCCACGCGCTGCTGCTGGCCGCCGGAGAGCTGCGAGGGGCGGTGGGACAGCCGGCCGGACAGACCGATCATGTCGATGACGCGCTGCACCCACTCCTTGTCCGGCTTGCGGCCGGCGATGTCCATCGGGAGGGTGATGTTCTCCAGGGCGGTCAGCGTCGGCAGCAGGTTGAACGCCTGGAAGATGAACCCGATCTTGTCCCGGCGCAGCTGGGTGAGCTGCTTGTCCTTCAGGCTGCCCAGCTCGGTGTCGCCGATCCGGACGGAGCCGGAGCTGAACGAGTCGAGGCCGGCGACGCAGTGCATCAGGGTCGACTTGCCGGAGCCCGAGGGGCCCATGATCGCGGTGAACTCGCCCTGCCGGAAGTCGACGCTGACGCGGTCGAGCGCGACCACCTGGGTCTCGCCGTGGCCGTAGACCTTCGTCAGGTCGGTGGCGCGAGCGGCCACCGCGGTGGAGCGGGGCACGGTGGGAGTGGTGGTCACAGGGGGGACTCCTGTTCGTCAGGTCAATCCGGGTTGTTCAGGAACCACTCCATCGTGTCGAGCGTTAAGGCCGAGATCGTCCGTCCATATGCCCGTTCCCGGGGCCGTCTGGAGTCGCACCGTAACGACCGCTTCTCCTCCTGAGGTATGACAGGAACCCTGATAGATGATCATGGTCGGCGGGTGCGGATTCCGGGGCCGGGCCTGGGGGTGGAGTGGTGGCGGGGCTGGTGGCGGGCCCGGCGGAGGGGCCTGCGACGGCTTGTCGGCGGGGCCGGTGACGGGGTCGGTGACGGGCCCGACGGAGGTCCGGTGGTGGTCCTGGTGGCGTCGACTTGCCAAGGTCGCCCCCGGACATGCGGCGAGTTTCCGTCAATCCGGTGATGGTGACTTCTCGGCCGCGACCGCCGTTCACCTTCGGCAAGGGGCTTCCACCAGCGCTGACGCTCCCTCAGCTGTCAATAAAATAAGACAACATCGGTTTGCGGTTCCTCTGATCGGGCGACGCCGCCCCGATAGGCTCGTGTGCCAGCGCGGGGCTTCGCGCCACGCCCGGATGGTGGAATGCAGACACGGCGAGCTTAAACCTCGCTGGCCTTCGGGTCGTACCGGTTCGAGTCCGGTTCCGGGCACATTCCCCGACCGCCGCACCAGGGGCGTCTCGGGTTTCTCGCACCTCCGTCGGAGTGCTTTCCCGGCTCCCCCTTAAGGGGGGAGTCCGGGGCTCCCCGACCGATTCGTGATGAAGATCCTCCCGCAGCACGAGGCCGTTTCCTTTGCCTTCGCATTACTCTGGTCGCAGCGCCGCGCCGTGCGGCCCATGGAGGAGTGAGATGAGGAGCAGCAACCCGGTCTTCTCGCGACGGGGGTTCAGCCGCGACAACGGCTACGCGGGCTTCGGCGCGCAGCCGCAGGCCGGGGGCCCCGCCGTCGGAACGGCCCAACACCCGAACGGCAACCCCTTTGCCGCCGGTGCCGCGAACCCGTACGCGACCAACCCCTACGCGACGCAGGACGCCCAGTTCGGCGCCCCGCAGCAGGCGCGCGGCAATGTGATGACGATCGACGACGTGGTGAGCCGCACGGCCATCACGCTCGGCACGGTCGTGGTCACCGCCATCGCCGCCTGGCTGCTGCTGCCGGTCGACCCGGCGAACCTGGGCAAGTCGTACGGCATCGGCATCGGCTCCGCGCTCGTCGCGATGGTCCTGTCGCTGATCCAGTCGTTCAAGCGCAAGCCCAGCCCGGCCCTGATCCTCGGTTACGCGGCCTTCGAGGGCGTCTTCCTCGGTGTGATCTCCGCCGCCGTCTCGACGTACATCGCCGACGGGGTGGTCACCCAGGCGGTCCTCGGCACCATGGCGGTCTTCGCCGGCGTGCTGATCGCCTACAAGATGCGCTGGATCCGCGTCACCCGCCGCTTCTACGGCTTCGTGATGGCCGCCGCGCTCGGCTTCGTGCTGCTGATGGCCGTCAACATGCTGTTCGCCGTCTTCGGTGGCGGCGACGGCCTGGGCTTCCGCTCCGGCGGCCTCGGCATCGTCTTCGGCATCGTCGGCATCATCCTTGGCGCGTGCTTCCTCGCCCTCGACTTCAAGCAGGTCGAGGACGGCATCACCTACGGTGCGCCGCGCGAGGAGTCCTGGCTGGCCGCGTTCGGTCTGACCATGACGCTGGTGTGGATCTACCTGGAGGCCCTGCGCCTCCTGTCGATCCTCCAGGGCGACGACTGACCCTGTGGACGACTGACCCCGTGTGAGACACGGGAAGACATACGGGAAGGGCTCGTCCGGCAGCAGCCGGGCGGGCCCTTCCCGTATGTCGGCTTCCGTGTGTGAGGGGGAGAGGCGGGGGCCTGGGTGGGACCCGGGTGGGGGCGTTGGCGAGGGGCCGCGCGGGGCGCATAGGGTCGCCGGGTGCGCGATACGACTGAACTGACCACCGCCGCCGAACGCTTCGCCGACCGGCTGCGGGCCGCCCCGCAGAGCCGCCTCCAGCGCGGTGCCGCCGCCGAGGGGCTCGCGCTCGCGCGGGAGCTGGCCGACCGGGCGCAGCGCCTGGAGTTCCCGGGCGAAGAACCCCGGACGATGCCCGACGCCGGCGTCTTCGCGGTCGCCGACCAGCTGGCGGTCGCCGCCGCGGATCTGGCCGAAACGCTGCGCACGGCCCCGCCCGGCGCCGAGGAGGCGCTGGACGAGGCCGTGCGGCTGGTACGGGAGTCGGAGGCCCGCTCGGGGCTCTGAGGGCTCTGAGGCGGCTGCGAGAGGCCGTGAGGGGCCTTGAGGGGGCCTGGGGGCCGGGCGGGGCCGGGCCTTGGGGTCGCGAGTCGGGCGCGGGGCCGCGGAGCCGGGTGCGGGCCCGTGGGAAGCGCCGGGCAGGGGGTTGGGCGCGGGCGTGGTGGGCGCCGGCCGTCAGAGGCTGGCGATCACACGGTCCGCGAGGATGTACACGGTGTCCTCGGCGCTCTCGCCGTACGAGAACGTGAGCGCGTACGCCCCCGAGACACCCGAACCGCCGAGCAGGACCGGGGTACGCCCGGCCCGCAGCGCCTCGGCGAGCCGCTCGGCCGTCTCGCGGTGACCCGGCGTCATGCAGAGCGTGGTGCCGTCGGCGAAGACGTACACGTCCAGCGTGCCCAGCGGGCCGGGACGGACATCGGTCAGCGCCGTCGCCGTCTCGGCGAGCTCCTCCAGCCGGTCCACCGTGCGCTCGTGGTCCGTCGCCACCGGGGTCCGCACCGGAACGAAGTCCGGGTGCGAGGGGTGCCGGCGGCGGGCCGCGGCCAGCTCGGGGGAGTCCTCCGCGTAGTCGCCGGCGCCGGTCAGCTCCGGCAGGTCCTCCAGGGTGTCGAGGCCGTCGAGCGCGTCGAACGCGTCCAGCGCCTCGCGCGCCTCCCGGTTGTCGAGCGCGGCCGCCTCCGCCTCCATGGCCTCCAGGGCCATCGCCTCCAGACCCGCGAAGTCGGCCTGGCGCGGCACGTAATAGGGACCGTCCTCGGTGGGGCCGGTGAGACCACCCAGCAGAGACGGCGCGTCGGCGGCGTCACGGGCCTCCTGCGCGGCCCAGAAGGCCCGCGCCTCGGCCAGCTCCCGCTCCCGCTCCTCGGCGAGGGCCTCGGCGACCGCGGCCCGTATCTCGGCGGTGTCCGACTGCCGCGGCTGCGGGACCGACCGGCCCTGCTCGGTGGCGAGTTCGCCACGCAGCGCGATGATCTGCTGACGGAGACCGTGGGCGGCGTACAGAGCGGCGGCGCCGACAGCCGTGGCGGCGGCCGTGCTCACCAGCAGGGCAAGAGACAGTGCGCTCACTGACGTACTCCCGATTCCGAGTCGATCCCCCGACTTCCTACATCAGCTTGCGGCGGGGCTGCTCCAGCTGTCAGTGCATTACGTCACGAAATGGACAGGTATTTCTGTCGGGTATTTGGCCCCGAAACTGCGCTGACCTGCGAAAACGACCCTCCCCCAGGATGTATGTCACATCCTGGGGGAGATTCGGTCACGGCTTGGACGCGGGAGGGTTGACGCTGTAGCCGGTTGGTTACGGGGCGTCGGCCTCAAGGCGTTTGGCCCAGTTCAGAGGGGGTTGAGCGGGACTCAGCTCAGCCGTCTTCTTCCCTGGTCGCGCTGAGCTTCGCCACCGCGGAGGGCAGGTGCCGCCCTCGTTCCTCAGGCGACCCCTACCCTCCGCTCCGGCTCAGCTCCTCGTCGTCAGCTAAGGCGCCCTCTTTTTTGCTCGCGCTGAGCTTCGCCACCGCTGCGGGCAGGTCCCGCCCTCGTTCCTCGGGCGACCCCTACCCTCCGCTCCGGCTCAGCTCAGCCGCTCGATCACCATCGCCATGCCCTGCCCGCCACCCACGCACATCGTCTCCAGGCCGAACTGCTTGTCGTGGAACTGGAGGCTGTTGATGAGGGTGCCGGTGATGCGGGCGCCGGTCATGCCGAAGGGGTGGCCGATGGCGATGGCGCCACCGTTGACGTTGACCTTGTCCAGGTCGAAGCCCAGGTCGCGGTAGGACGGGATGACCTGCGCGGCGAAGGCCTCGTTGATCTCGACCAGGTCGATGTCGTTCGTGGTCAGACCGGCCCGCTTCAGGGCCTGGTTCGACGCCTCGACCGGGCCGAGGCCCATGATCTCGGGGGACAGCGCGGAGACGCCGGTGGAGACGATCCGGGCCAGCGGGGTCAGGCCCAGCTCGCGCGCCTTCGTGTCGGACATGATCACGAGCGCGGCGGCACCGTCGTTCAGCGGGCAGCAGTTGCCCGCGGTGACCAGGCCGTCGGGGCGGAAGACCGGCTTCAGGCCGGAGACGCCCTCCAGGGTGACGCCGGCGCGCGGGCCGTCGTCCTTCGACACGACCGTGCCGTCGGGCAGCGTCACCGGGGTGATCTCACGCTCCCAGAAGCCCTTCTTGATGGCTTCCTCGGCGAGGTTCTGCGAGCGGACGCCGAACTCGTCCATGTCCTCGCGGGTGATGCCCTTCCAGCGCGCCAGGTTCTCGGCGGTCTGGCCCATGGCGATGTACGCGTCGGGGACGATGCCTTCCTCGCGCGGGTCGTGCCAGGTCGAACCCTCGGACGCGGCGACGGCGGCCGTACGGGCCTCGGCGTCGGCGAAGAGCGGGTTGTGCGTGTCCGGCAGCGAGTCCGAGTTGCCCTTCGCGAAGCGCGAGACCATCTCGACACCCGCCGAGATGAAGACGTCGCCCTCGCCCGCCTTGATGGCGTGCATGGCCATCCGCGAGGTCTGGAGCGAGGAGGAGCAGTAACGGGTGATCGTGCAGCCCGGGAGGTGGTCCATGCCCATCTGCACGGCCACGATCCGGCCCAGGTTGTTGCCCTGCTCGCCGCCCGGCAGGCCACAGCCCAGCATCAGGTCGTCGATGTCGCGCGGGTCCAGCTCGGGGACCTTGGCGAGCGCGGCCTGGATGATCGTGGCGGTCAGGTCGTCGGGCCGCAGATCCTTCAGGGAGCCCTTGAAGGCCCGGCCGATCGGAGAGCGGGCGGTCGAGACGATGACGGCTTCGGGCATCACAGCTCCAGAAAAATGCGGAGTGGGTGGACAGAAAGGGAAGTTACCCGTACGTACCGCGCGGGTCACCGGGCTTGGCGTGTGATGCGGGCCTCTTTTCTAAGCGCTCGCTCAGGAGTCCTGCCTCAGGAGCCCTGTCTCAGGAGTCCTGGGGGAGGGGCGTCTCCTGTCCTCCGGACGCGCCCCCGTCCGTACCCGGTTCCCCGGGCCCGGCCCTCCCGGATCCGTCGCGCTCCTTGCCGTACTTGTCGCACTCCTTGGAACCGCCGGGGACCTGGGATTCGTTCCCGGGACCGGTACCGCCCGCGTCTCCGGTTCCGTTTCCACTCCCGGTCTTGTCCTCGTGCTCCGCCGCTTCTCCCTCTCCCTCCCCCTCCTTCTTCTCTCCCTTCCCGCTCTCGTGCCCGTGGCCGTTCCCGAAGCCGAGCCCGTGCCAGTGGCCTTTCCCCTTCCCGTTGCCGTGCCCATGGCCATGCCCGTGGCCGTGGCCGTTCCCGTTCGGTACCGGGATCCGCCACCGCCTGCGGTGCTTGAGCAGGGCCCACGGCGTGCGGGTGGCCGCCACCTCCGTACCGGCCACCTCCGTGCCCGCCTCGCTCGCCGCCTCGGCCGCCGCCAGCGCCACCGGCAGCAGGTTCTCGTTCCGCGCCGTCTCGATCCGCTCCGGCTCCGGCCAGATCGACAGCGCCGCGCAGACCGTGGGCAGGACCGCCATCGCCGCCGTCGCGTAGCCCTCGGCCGACGGGTGGAAGTTGTCCACGCCGAACATCTCGCGCGGATTGGCCTCGAACTCCGGCCCCAGCAGGTCGCCCAGCGACACCGTCCGCCCGCCCTGCTCCACGACCACGATCGTCTGGGCCGCCGCCAGCTGCCGGGAGGCCCGCCGGGCCAGCCAGCGCAGCGGCTGGTAGACCGGCTCGATCGTGCCGAGGTCCGGGCAGGTGCCGACGACCACCTCCGCGCCCGCGGTCCGCAGCCGCCGGACGGCCGCCGCGAGGCAGCGCACCGACTCGGTGGCGGGCACCCGGTGGGTGACGTCGTTCGCGCCGATCATGATCACGCACACATCCGGGGTGCCGGACGGCGGTCCGGACAGCAGCAGGGACACCTGCCGCTCCAGATCGTCCGAGCGCGCCCCGGGCAGGGCCACCACCCGCAGGTCCACCGGCCGCTCGGCCACCGCCGCGAGGCCGGAGGAGAGCAAGGCGCCCGGGGTCTGCCCGGTGCGCCGTACGCCCTGACCGGCCGCCGTGGAATCACCCAGAAGGGCCAGCCGCAGGGGCTCCTCGGTGTCGTACGACCGCCCGTAGCGCCCGTCCGGACCCGGGGGCAGCGGGGCCACCCCGTTGCCGACCGACCGCCGGGCCAGCGCCGCCTCGGCGAGCAACACCCCCACCGCGGCGACCCCGAGCAGTCCGATGCCTCCGCCGCCGTACGCCGCTCCCGCGGCGATCCGCCGTGCCACCCTCGCCCTGGACATCGGGGCCGTCACCTCCCGTGCGTCGTGGTGCGGCCGTGGAGCAGCCGCCATGCCGTCGTGAAGCTGTGATGCCTGAAGCTGTGATGCCGTCGTGCCTTCGTGCCGTGTAGCTGTCGTGCCGTGTAGCTGTGGTGCCGTCGTGCTTTCGTACCGTGCGGCCGTCGTGCCGTGGTGCCTTCGTACCGTGAAGCCGTGATGCGTGAAGCCGTGATGCCGTGCGGCGGTGAAGCCGTCTTGACGTGTACTGCCCCGGAAGCGGCTCCACCTACGCATTCCAGCGAATACGCTGGCTGCACCATTACGGAGACCCCGGAGACTACGGTGCAATTCCACGATTCGATGATCAGCCTCGTCGGCAACACCCCGCTGGTGAAGCTCAACAACGTGACCGCCGGCATCCAGGCGACCGTCCTGGCCAAGGTGGAGTACTTCAACCCCGGCGGTTCGGTCAAGGACCGCATCGCGGTCCGGATGATCGAGGCCGCCGAGCAGAGCGGTGCCCTTCAGCCGGGTGGCACCATCGTCGAGCCGACGTCCGGCAACACGGGTGTCGGCCTGGCGATCGTGGCCCAGCAGAAGGGCTACAAGTGCATCTTCGTCTGCCCGGACAAGGTGTCGACGGACAAGATCAACGTTCTGCGGGCGTACGGCGCCGAGGTCGTGGTCTGCCCGACCGCGGTCGACCCGGAGCACCCGGACTCGTACTACAACGTGTCCGACCGCCTCGTCCGTGAGACGCCCGGCGCCTGGAAGCCCGACCAGTACTCCAACCCGAACAACCCGCGTTCGCACTACGAGAGCACCGGCCCCGAGCTGTGGGAGCAGACGGAGGGGAAGATCACCCACTTCGTCGCGGGCGTCGGCACCGGCGGCACCATCACCGGCACCGGCCGTTACCTGAAGGAGGCCAGCGGCGGCGCCGTCCAGGTCGTGGGCGCGGACCCGGAGGGCTCGGTCTACTCCGGCGGCTCCGGCCGCCCGTACCTGGTCGAGGGTGTCGGCGAGGACTTCTGGCCGACCGCGTACGACCAGAAGGTGACGGACCGGATCGTCGCCGTGTCCGACAAGGACGCCTTCCAGATGACCCGCCGCCTCGCCAAGGAGGAGGGCCTGCTCGTCGGCGGCTCCTGCGGCATGGCGGTCGTCGCCGCCCTTGAGGTCGCCAAGGAGCTGGGCCCGGACGACGTGGTCGTCGTGCTGCTCCCGGACTCGGGCCGCGGCTACCTTTCGAAGATCTTCAACGACGAGTGGATGGCCGACTACGGCTTCCTGGAGGACACCACCTCCGCCACCGTCGCCGACGTGCTCGGCCACAAGACGCACGGTCTGCCCTCGCTCGTCCACATGCACCCGGACGAGACCGTCGGCCAGGCCATCGAGGTGCTGCGCGAGTACGGCGTCTCCCAGATGCCGATCGTGAAGCCGGGCGCCGGCCACCCCGACGTGATGGCCGCCGAGGTCGTCGGCTCGGTCGTCGAGCGCGAGCTGCTCAGCTCGCTGTTCAACCAGAAGGCCTCCCTGGAGGACCCGCTGGGCGACCACATGTCCGCGCCGCTGCCGCAGGTCGGCTCGGGCGAGCCGGTCGCCGACCTGATGGCGGTGCTCGGTGACGCGGACGCGGCGATCGTCCTCGTCGAGGGCAAGCCGACCGACGTGGTCAGCCGCCAGGACCTGCTGGCCTTCCTGGCCGCGAACCCCGGCGTGAAGTAAGCGGTACGAGCGGTACGGAACGGGGCGGCGCGCCTTCGGGCGCGCCGCCCCTTCCCGTACCCGCTCTACGCGTGCGGCGCGGGTGTACGTGAACGCGTACGTATGCGTGTTCGCGTGAACGGAACGCGCGCGACACACGTCCGCAGCGCCCGCGTAACAAGACGGCGGGAGAGTGATCCCTGTCGGCGTCACGGACCTCCGGAGCGGCTCCCGGACCTCCATGGACGCCGGCGGACGCGGGTCACCGGCCCTGACCCGGGCCCGGCGTCCGCTCGGGGGGACCGCCGTCGTCCCGACCTCTGCGCTCGCGCAGGGGGCGGCGGTCCCCACGCCGAGCCTCCGTTCGGGCCCTGGCGTCCCGCCCGGACTCGCGCGAGAGCGGCCGTCACGAAACGAAAGCCGGCACGGAGCCGAAGCCCCGTGCCGGTCACTGTCCCTCTGAAGCTCCGCGGAACTCAGAAGGGGCAGTCGTCGAGCTGTTCGTTCGTGATGCGCTTCCCGGCCTTCAGCCCGTCCGGGAAGGCGAACGCGACGCACCGGAAGGAATCCTTCTTCCCCGGCACCGCGTACTTCACCACGAGGCGCGGCGGCCGGTGGTCCTTCTCCATCCGCCGCTCCTCGCCCGCCGCCCAGGCGGTCTCCTCATCGGTCAACTCGCCGTCTCTCAGCGCCTCTTGAAGGCGGACCTGGGTCAGTCCGGCCTTTCCTTCGAGCGCTCTTTCCTCGGCGGACGGCTCGGGCCGGTCGAAGAACGCCGGTACGGCGTAGGCGACCCACAGGGCGATCACCACATACGCCAGAGCGGCCAGGCCCAAGGCCGCGCCCACGCACCCGATCAGCCACTTCGCCCAAGGAGCCGCCCCGGTGCGCGGGCTCGGTTCTCGCGTCATGTCAGGAACCCGTGTATCCGATCTCGTTGAGACGGCTGCTCATCACCTGAGCGTAGCCCGTCGTCCCCGCGTTCTTGGGGTGGAAGGATTCACGGCTGAGGCAGTCGCCGCCGAGCCAGTCCCATGTGCAGAGCTGGGAAGCGGGGTCGTTGGCGTGGAAGTCGCCGTCGCCGTTCGGGCCGATGACGATCTTGTTGATCCATTCCGGATCGTCACAGCCGCCGTGGCCCACGAAGGCGTCGACGGGGTTCGCGTACTGGACCCTGATCTGCTCCGGGCCGGTGCGCAACGCGTCCACCATCTTGCGCTGTTCCGTGTTGGCGTAGTTCACGAGCTTGGCGAGGGCGGCCACTTCCGGCATGTCGTAGTACCACGATCCCGCGCACTTGACCGTGCGGCTGAGCAGCTCGGGGTAACCCATGAGCATGACCGTCGCGTTGGGCGCCTTCGACGCGATGGTCTTCAGGACCTCCTTCAGGTCCGTGATCATCCTGTTCACGATGGCCCTCTTGCGAGGCAGGAAGGTCGAGTCCTTGCTGCAGTCGCCCAGGTCGCCGCACTCCTGCATGGCGCCCGCGAAGCCGCCCTCGTCGTTGCCGCCGAGGGTCAGCATCACCAGTGTGGTGCTGGAGTCCAGGACACCGGAGTCGACCTGGGTGATCTCGTTGAACTGGCCCTCGCGGTAGGCCTGGGGATCGTTGCCGGACGGCACGTAGGCCACGTTCTTGGTCATCGCCCCGGAACAGGTGACGTTCTGGAACTCGACGGCGGTGCTGAAGCTGTCGGAGAGCGCGCCGATGCCACTGGTCTGGGAGGGCAGGACGACCTTGCGCCCCCAGGAGTTGGCGCTGCGCCGGCAGGCGTTCCAACGGCTCGTGCCGTGGGAGGTGTTCGACTCCGGCGAGTAGCTTCCGGCGCCCTCGCCGGAGGAGTACGAGTCGCCCATGGCGACGACCACGTGCCGGGGCTTGCCCGGCAGCTTCTGGAACGCGACGGCGTCCCAGGCCACGTCCTCGTCGGCGGTTCCGTCGTCGGTGGTGTTCGACAGCTCCACCTTCGGCGTTCCGGTGAAGTTGTAGACCCCCAGATCGACCCAGCGGTTCGCCTGGAAGTAGGTGTTGACGTACCGGTCGCGGTCGCCGCCGGCGACGCCTCTGATCACGTAGTGGGCCTGCTGGGTGTGCGTTCCGGTGTCCGGCATGTGGGCGAAGACGCGTGCCCACTGCCCGAGGTTCTGGCCGAGGGTCCAGGTGCCCTTCACGGTCATTCGCCCGCCGATACCGCCCAGATGCGCGTAGTCGCGGGTGTGGGCGTACCAGAAGTGCCCGCCGTAGCCGCCGCCGATCTGGTGCAGGTCGCCCTTGGCCTCGTACAGGCCGTCGCTGTCGGGGCTGAACTCGAACCCGAAGCTTCCGGCCGACGCGACCGCGCCGCACTCGCCCCAGGTCTGCGTCCCGTTCGCCACCGCCTCGACGATGAGCGCTCCGCCGGGGAGCCCTCCGGGAGACTGCTTCGTGGCGTCACAGGCCGGCGTGCCGTACTGAAGACGGGTGCCGCGACCCGGCTCGGCGCGCAGGGTCAGGTACTTGATGTTCTCGTTGCCGCAGGTGTTGGAACAGGAGGCTTTCCAGGTGACGTTGGGGGAGTGGTACCAGTACTGGGTGTAGCAGTCCTCGGTGTCGCAGTGCGGCGGGTTGAACGGGTCGCAGTTGTTGTTGCTGTTGCAGAAGGCGCTCAACGGCGGCTTGACCAGGCTGCGTTCGGTGTCGGTGACCCACCATGCGGGGCGGAAGCCGGCCGAGGAGAAGCCGGAGTCGCCGGGCCAGTCCTGCCGGCCGTCGGTCGCGTAGGAGTGGCCGGTGTCGATGGACCAGGCGGCCCAGCCCATCACCTTCTCCTCGTACGGCCAGCGCTCCGGGTGCGCCGCGTCCTTCGCGGCCTCCGGGTCGATGAAGGTGTCCATGAACGGGCCGCGGTTCGCCGGGTACATGGGGTTGGCCGGGTTGTTGTACCAGCCGAGGCCCCAGGCCTGGCCGGAGGCGCTGCCCGGCGGGTTGAAACCGAGGTTGTAGTTCCACAGCGCGGTGAACCAGTTCTCGGGCTTGGCCGGGTCGTCGTTGTTGACGGTGATCTTCTGGCCGTCGGTGTGCACCTCGTTCCACTTGTCCGCGAGGATGTACATCGACGCGGCGATGTTCACCGTGTAGTCGAGCGCCACGGCCCGCTGCGTGGCCGCCGGCAGCGAGGTCTCGTGGTCCTTCTCGTGCCCGGCCATCCGCATGCCGTCGGTGACCTGGCCGACTCCATAGCCGCAGTCGGACTTGTCCCAGTGGATCTTCCAGTACGCGTCGGCGTCGGCGCCCTTGTGGCCGTAGTAGCCGGCGACCGCGGCGAGCGGGCTGCCCATCTGGCCGGGGATCGCGCCCGATTCCGCCTGCCACAGGTTCGACTCCTGGGCGAGGACGCCGAGGAGGACCTGCGCCGGGATGCGCCCGCCGCCCTTCAGCGTCGGGGGCGGGAACAGGCCCTGGGGGTCGATCGTGCCCAGGCCCGTCTGGGACCGCCAGCCGCCCTGGGTGACCCAGGTGGAACGCAGCTCGCCCCGTACGGCCATGTCGACCGCCCACTCCACCTGGTTCGGCGTCGGCTGCAGGGCCAGGCTGTTCACGTCGTTCCGGGGCACCGAGCACCAACGGTCGGTGTCGACCGGGTCGTTGGAGAGGGCGGTGGCCGCGACACCCTTCGACGCCTGGCCGGAGTTCTTCGCGCCGGACGGGACGCCGGAGGACGAGGCGCGGGAGGGGGAGGCGGTGGTGTTGCCCGACCCGCCGTCCTGGCCCTGGGCGGTACGGGTGATTTTCTTGCCGGTCGCGGACGCCGTCGCGGTCATCGACAGCGGCTGCGCGCCACCCGTCTGCGGGGGCAGTGCGTCGTGGTCCCGGGATACCGGCTCCGACCGTGTGAAGCCGCGGCCCGAGCCCTTGATCCGCTCCAGACCGGCGCGGACGGCGGGCGACACGACCGGGGCGACGGTGAGCCGTCCCTCACTGGAGACGTCGGAGTCGGCCGGCACCGCGAGGGCGGTCACGTCCGTGCCGCCGAGGTGGCGGTCACCGGTGGGGTGACCGGTGAGGAACACCCGTGAGGTGCCGCCCTGCTTCAGGGACAGGTCGCCGAGCTTGCCCGTGGCCAGGGTCGACGGGCGTCCGTGCCCGGTCCACAGGCGTGCGCGGGCGGTGCCGCCCTGGTGGTCGAGGAAGGCGATGCCGCCGCGGCCGGTCGCCCGGATGTCGTACGGCACGCCGTCGGACTCCGCCAGCTCCCGTAGCGTTCCGGGCCGGGCGACGTGCACGAGGCTGCTGCCCCGGGCGGCGACCACACCGTCCCGGACGGGCACGGCGGACGTCAGCTGCCCCCGCGCGGTCGTGTCCGCCGCGACGGTGCCGGACGTGCCGACGGTGACGAGACGTGTCCGGTCCTCGCGGAACGCGCTGAACGCCGCCGTCTTCGTGGCCGGGTTGCACGAGGGGTCGAAGTAGGCGAGCGACACCGTGAACGGCAGCTTCGTGACCTTGCCGGTGTCCAGCTCGACGACGGCGGCGAACGCGCCGCCCTGCATGAGGTCCGGCTTGTTGACGAACGCGCGCGGCGCGTAGACGACGGCGGCATGCGTCCGGTCCATGACGCACTGGTTGCCGATCCACAGATCCGCCGTGATGCCGGGCTCGGCGAGAACGGCGGCGGTCTTCCACGCGTACGCCTTCGCGCTGTCGGCCACTGTGATCCGGTAACCGTCGGCGTCGGCAGCACCGACGACGGCGCGGTCGCCGGAGTTCGCCCAACCCTTCCCGAGGGTGGCGTCCGGGTTGGTCTCCGGAGTCGGCTTCGGGGTCGTCTCCGGGTTCGGATCGGTCTTCGGCTGCGAGGACGTGGTCGCCGCCCGCCCCGAGTCGTCGAGGGCGGCTGCCGAGCCGGGGGACGCGGCGGCCTGGAGCAGCCCGCCGGTGAGTGCGGCGCACGCCACCGCGGCGGCCACGCGTCGCGAACGGACGGCTCTTCGCTTTCTGTCTCTCTGCCTGCTCAACGTTCTGCACACTCCTGGGAAGTCGTGAAGGAACGGAAAGGTCCTGGACGTGTCGTCAAGGGAGCGCCGCCGCCCGTACCGCTTCCCGGGCGCGACGCTCTTGCGGGTGGCGCTGTACTCGCTTGCCTTGGAGAGCGATGTCCGCGAGCGGGATCGCTCGCGTCGCGCGTGTTCCCCGGTGAGGGACCGCCGTTCCCGCGCGGCCGAACGGGGCGGGGCGGGGTGGCTGGTCGGTGAGGAGCGCGCTCACTGTAGCCAGCGGGTCCGGACTCCCGGTCGCACTCCGCCTCGCCCTGTCCGGAACTCGTCGATCCCCCGGTCGTGCGGAATCGGCGCTTCACACCTGATGGCAAGCGCGTTCCTCGGTGTTCGTCCATGGCGCCGCCCTGCGGGGAAAGCGTGCGCATCGTGATCGAACCGGCTGATTCTCGTCCCGCGCCTGCCGGGGTGCG
Source organism: Streptomyces sp. NPDC046203 (assembly GCF_040646255.1). Classification (NCBI taxonomy): domain Bacteria; kingdom Bacillati; phylum Actinomycetota; class Actinomycetes; order Kitasatosporales; family Streptomycetaceae; genus Streptomyces; species Streptomyces sp. NPDC046203. The sequence continues at coordinate 83,702 of NZ_JBEYZX010000019.1, forward strand.
TGGCGTAGGGGAGCGCGGTGACGGGGGCGCGGTGACGGGGGCGCCGGGAACGTCCCGTCGCCGCGCACCCCACCGACTGCATATGCTTATGCAGAGTTCTTGGTGCGTGAATATTCGGCGGGTGGAAGGGGAGGGGACGGCATGAACGACAGCCCCGCTGGACGGCTGCAGTCACTGTTCGAAGGACACCGGCTCACGCCGACGCAGCGGCGGATCGCGCACTGCATGGTGCGCAGGGCCGCCGACGTGCCGTTCCTGTCCAGCGTGGAACTGGCCGAGCTGGCCGGGGTGAGTCAGCCGTCCGTCACCCGGTTCGCGGTCGCGCTCGGCTTCGACGGCTATCCCGCTCTGCGCCGGCATCTGCGCGAAAGCGTTCCCGCGGCCCCCGAGCGGACCACCGGCCACAACGAGTACCAGCAGGCCGTGCTCGGCGAGATCGAGAATCTGCGGCACCTCGCCGAACTGCTCGCCGACCCCGCGCCCGTCGAACGGGCCGGCCGTCTGCTCGCCGCCTCCCGCCCGCTGCCCGTCCTCGGCCTGCGGGCCGCCTCCTCGCAGGCGCGCGGCTTCGCGTACTTCGCGGGCAAGGTCCATCCGGACGTACGGCTGCTCGACGAGGGCGGTTCGATGCTGGAGGACCGGATCGACGCGGCGGTACGGGCCGGGGCGTCGGCGCTGCTCTGCTTCGCGCTGCCGCGCCATCCGCGCGAGGTCGTGGACGCGCTGGCCTTCGCCCGTACGGCCGGGCTCACCGTGGTGACGGTCGCCGAGTCCGCGTTCGCACCCGTCGCCGCGCACAGCGATCTGCTCATCCCCGCCGCCGTCGGCACCGGCCTCGCCTTCGACACGGCCTGCGCGCCGATGCTGCTCGGGCGGGTGCTCCTGGAGGCGATGGCGGACGAACTGCCGGACGCGCAGGCGCGCTTGGAGGAGTTCGACGCGCGGGCGGCGGCACGAGGTCTGTTCACCGACTGAGTCGGCTGGGTCGGCCGGGCCGGGTGAGTCGGATGGGGCGACTGGGGCGACTGGGGCGGCCGGGTCGGCTGGGATGACTGGGTCGGCTTGCGGCCGACGGCCGGGCCGCCTTGGTCGTACCCGGAGCCGGGGATCAAGAGGCCGGGAGCGGCCGGGAGCGGCCGTGCCCCCGGCCGGTCGGCCGGCTCATCGCCGACCGGCCGGGGGCACGGCCCGCGGGCACCAGGCCCGCCCTGGAGCCGGACTCAGATCTCCAGCTCGTTCTCGATCTTCTTCAGCTGGTGGCGGGCCATCGCCAGGTTCGCCCGGCTCTTGTCCAGCGCCAGGTACAGGAAGAGGCCGTTCGCGCCACGCGTCTTGAGCAGCCGGAGCAGGTGGTACTGGCTGCCCAGGGTGATGAGGATGTCCTCGATCTCGTCGTTGAGACCCAGCATCTCCATCGCGCGGACCTTGGCCCGGACGACGTCCGTGTTGCCGGCCGCCGCCACGTTCAGGTCCAGGTCCTTGCCGCCGCCGATGGTGCCGAGGGCCATGCCGCTCGTGTAGTCGACGAGCGCCGCGCCGATCGCGCCTTCGATCTGGGCGGCTTCCTTGAGGGAGGTCTCGGTGTTCGCCATGGTGTGGTTCCGTTCTTCTTTCCGTGGGATGGGCGTGCGTTCTCGGTGTGCGATCGGTCAGTTCAGGTCGGTTCGTGTCATGTCATGTCAGGTCGGGGCAGGACGGGTCGGGGTGGGCCGGCCGGGGTCGCCGCGCGAGCGGTGGGGCGTGACGCCGGCCGGCGGTCAGGGAGCGGGGCGGTCGACCGGCCGCTGGGGCAGCCGGCCGCCCGGCGCGGCGGGCCGGGTCTGCTCTCTGCGGTCCAGCGCGCCGTCGACGAGTTCGGCGATCCGGGCGCTGGACCGGCGGGCCTCCAGATGGAGCCGGCCGACGTTGATCCGGGGCTCGGCGAGCAGCGTCAGGACGGCGGCGCCGCCTGCCGCGTACGTCGCCACATAGCCGTTCTCGCCCCGGACGAGCAGCTCCTTGAAGCCGCCCTGCCCGGTGGTGTCCGCGAGCCGCTGTCCGACGCCGAGCGCGGCGGCGGTGAGCGCGGCCACGCTCTCGGCCTGGTTGCCCACGGTGTCCTGGGCCAGGACCAGTCCGTCGATGCTGGCCGCGAGCGCCCCGGTGAGCTGGGGCAGCCGGGCCCGCAGACGTCTCAGCTCGCCGAGCACCTCGGCCTCGGCAGTCATCATGTGTCTCCTCTCGGCGCGCAGGCGCAGGGCACGCCTCATCACAGGGCTGCCTCCAGCGCGTCGCGGAGCCGGCGGAGCAGGGCGATGTCGGGGTCGGGCGTGGCGACCTCGCCGACCCAGGCGGGCACCAGGGGCGGGGTGGGGGGCGCCGCTTCGTAGGGGGTTTCCACCAGACCGGCTGCGGCGAGCCGTCGTACGTCCAGCAGCGTGTGGAAGGCGGGCCGGCCCAGGACGCGGGCGAGGTCCGCCGGGGTCCGCGTCCCGTCGGCCGCCGCGAGCAGCGCCCGGTGCCGGGTGCCGACCGGCTGGCCGGGAGCGGGCGGGCGGGGGATCACGGGGGTGGTGTCGACGGCGGGGTACGGCCAGACGCTGTCGAGGAGTTCGCGGCGGCGGACCGTCTCGCGCTCCACGGCCTCGGTGTCGACCGGGCGGACCGTGCCGAACCAGTGCGCCGCCCCGGGGCGGAAACGGGCCGGGCCGCCGGCCGGTCCGAGGGCGAAGAACGCGGCGTCGTAGACGGCGCCGAGGTGGCAGATCTCCAGCTCGCCGTCGTGCAGCCGGCCGCTGTCGACGAGATGGCGGCCGACGGCGCCGCGCGCCCCGGCCTGGTTCACGGCGTCCTCCCACCCCTCGCGGGGCAGCCGGCCGGCGGCGGTGAGCAGTACGTCGACCCCGGGTGAGCTGGGGCTTTCGGCGTGGACGATCCGGCCTTCGACGAAGTAGACGGTGCCGTGGTCGCGCAGCAGGGCGCCGGTGGCCTTCTCGGCGGCGAGCCGCAGCAGCATGGGTGAGACGGGGGTGGCGGCCTCATGCTGCTGCGGCTCGGGGGAGGGGGAAGGTGCGGAGGAGGGCGAGAAAGCGTGCCGGGGAGCGGAAGTGGAAGCGGAAGGGGGAGCGGGGGGCGGAGGGGGAGCGGCGGCCGGGAGGGCCGCGGGCACGGGAGCCGCGGGGAGGGGGAGCGGGAGGGGTGCGGGGAGGGCGAAGGAGGTCGGGGTCGCGGGGGCCGGGACGCGGACCGGGCGTATCGGGGGCAGGGCGCTCATCCGAGGACCAGCCTCTCGGCGAGGTCGCCCAGTTTGATGCGGGCGAGGGCGAGGTTGCCAGTGGAGCGGTCGAGCCAGAGATGCAGGAAGACGCTGCTGTCGAAGTCGGTCTCAACGAAGCGGATCACGTGGTAGCCGACCCGGGTGCTGACGATCAGGTCCTCGACCGGAGGGGCACCGGCTTCGGGGGGTAAGGAGCCGGCGTCCGTACCGGCCGGTGACTCGAACTCGGCTGCCGCGCGCGCCAGTTCGGCGCTCTCGGCGGCGGTCGTCTCATGGTCGCCGACCGGGGATTCGCCCGCCGATCCGAGGGCCAGGCCACTGGTCCAGTCGACCAGCCAGGCCCCGCGTGCCCCCGGCAGGCTCATGGCCTCCTGTAGGCACTCGTCGATTCCGGGCACGCGAGATCCCCTCCCGATACGGCGTGCGGGCGTAAGGCAGTAACGGTGACGCTACTCAACGTCGCGCTCCCGGTCAGGAGTTCTGGCATTTTCCAAAGGAATTTGTCAGCGGACGATCATGAGGGGATCGGCATATAACCGGAACGCACACATGTTCCCCGGCCTCACCATCCTCGGTCGCGCGGCCCGCTGCCCTGCGATTCCCAGCCCGGCTCCAGTCCGGCTCCAGTCCGGCCTCGGTCCGGTCTCAGCCCGGCGGCCTCGGCGCCAGGGCCCCCGGCCCCGAAATCCCGGCCCGAGCCCACGGTGGCCCCCGGCCCTCTTGCCGCGCCGGACCTCGTTCCCGCGCCGGACCGCGCCCCGCCACCCCTCAGCCCCGCGTCTCCACCGCCCGCGCGATCTCCTCCAGATCCCGCGCGAGCGCCCGCGCCGTCACCCGCGTCCCCAGCCGCCCGAGGATCCGGGTGAGGGGCGTCGGGGCGCGGTCGTAGCCGGGGCGGGCCGTGTACGTCAGGCGCAGGGTGGTCGCGGTGGCGCGGGCGTGCGGCCCGTCGGGGGCGAGGGCGAGTTCGCGCGCGTAGTGCATGCCGGCCGAGTCGGCCACCGTGACGAACCGCTCGGCCGGCTCGCACACGGTCACCGTCAGCTCCTCCGTGGCCTGCCGGCCCAGCGTCCGCCGGGTCTCGCGCCAGCGGGTGCCGACCGCGAAACCGCCCACGGTCAGCACCTCGACCCGGTCGACGGCGGACAGCATCCGCGGCAGCTCGGGCAGATCGGTGACCATCAGCCAGACGCGTCCGGGGGAGGCGGCCACCTTGCGCTCCACGACCACCGAGGTGCTTGCTGTCATGGGTCCATGGGAGCACCGCCGCCGCTCCCGCGCAGGGCTATGACGACAACGCGTCCGGCCGGTCGCCACCCGATTCGGCCACGATCTGCTCGACGGTCTGGGCCCGGCGGACGGTGCTGAAGGCGACGCCGCCCTCGTCCGTCGGGGTGAATCCGTACACGGCGGGCCGGGGCAGGCTGTTGTACGCGTAGTGGTGGGCGAAGTAGTACGCGCCGGTGTCCGGCACCGCCACCACGTCGCCCGGCCGCAGCGGCGGCAGCGCGCGCCCGGTGGCCAGCAGGTCCCCGGCGAAGCAGGCGGGCCCGGCCACGTCCTGTACGACCGGCGGCTCGCCGCGCCGGGGGCGGCCCTCCGCGTCGTACGCGAGGATCCGCAGCGGCCAGGACTCCGGGGCGTAGACGGTGCGGGTGGCGAGCTGGACGCCGGCGTGGGTGACGGCGATGGGCCGGCCGCCGGAGGTCTTGGTGTACTCGACCCGGGCCAGGATCGTGCCGTGCTTGGCCAGCAGCGACCGGCCGAACTCGGTGACCAGCGCGTACCGTCCGTCGAACAGCCCGGGGACGGTGGCGGCGAGCTGCCGCACGTACGTGGCGTAGTCCGGGGTGTCCTCGTCGGAGGCGAAGTTCACCGGGAGCCCGCCGCCGATGTCGAGGGTGTCGATCTGCCGGCGGCCGGCCCGTTCGTTGATCTCCTCGGCGAGCGCGTGAGCCGCCCCGACCCCCTCGGCCATGAGGGGGAGCGGGACGCCCTGCGAGCCGGTGTGGGTGTGCAGCCGGGTGAGCCAGGGGCGGTCCAGATACGCCTGGACGACGGCCTCGCGGGCGCCCTCGTCGCGCAGTGCCACACCGAACTTGGAGGTGGCGGTCGCGGTCGACAGGGCCCCGATCGCACCGGCGCCGACCTGCGGATTCACCCGCAGTCCGATAGCCGGGACGGCCGTCGTGCCGTGTACGAGGGCGACGAGGGCGTCGAGCCGGTCCAGTTCCTGGAAGTTGTCGGCGTTGACCGCGATCCCGAGGGTGAGGGCCTGGCGCAGCTCGTCACGCGTCTTGGCGGGGGAGTCGAGGACGGTACGGGACGGGGGCACCCCGGCCGCCCGGGCGAGGGCCAGCTCGCCCGGGCTCGCCACCTCGGCGCCGAGCCCCGCCTCGTACAGCAGGCGCAGGACGGGGACGAGCGGGGCGGCCTTCACGGCGAAGGCGTGCAGCACCGGGGCGTCGGTGACGGCGGCGAACGCGCTGGTCAGAGCGGCGGCGGAGGCGCGGATGCCGGTGGTGTCGAGGAGCGCGACGACGGGTTCGGCGGCGGAGAGGAGTCCTTGGGCGACGGCGGCGCGGACGGCGCGGTCGCGAGCGTGTTCCCGGCGGTTCGGCGAGGTCGTTCCGAGGGAGGAGGTCATGGGGGCATCCCACCACCGGGCGGGTCGCCCCCGCAGCTGTTGACTAAGTCTATTCAGCGGTCCAGGATGTGAATACCAGAGTGAATAACCGAGGAGGCCACGCCATGTCAGGACCCCGCCCCGTACGAGCCCCGCGCGGTACGGAACTGAGCGCCCTGGGATGGCAGCAGGAGGCCGCCCTCCGGATGCTCCAGAACAACCTCGACCCCGAGGTCGCCGAGCACCCCGACAAGCTCGTCGTCTACGGCGGCACCGGCAAGGCCGCCCGCGACTGGCGCTCCTTCGACGCCATGGTGCGCACCCTGCGGACGCTGAAGCAGGACGAGACCATGCTGGTCCAGTCCGGCCGCCCGGTCGGCGTCATGCAGACCCACGAGTGGGCCCCGCGCGTCCTCATCGCCAACTCCAACCTGGTCGGCGACTGGGCCAACTGGGAGGAGTTCCGGCGCCTGGAGGCCCTCGGCCTCACCATGTACGGCCAGATGACCGCCGGTTCCTGGATCTACATCGGCACCCAGGGCATCCTCCAGGGCACCTACGAGACCTTCGCCGCCGTCGCCGCGAAGAAGTTCGGCGGCACCCTGGCCGGCACCATCACCCTGACCGCCGGCCTCGGCGGCATGGGCGGCGCCCAGCCGCTCGCCGTCACCATGAACGACGGCGTCGCGATCTGTATCGACTGCGACCCGCGCGCCATCGAGCGCCGCATCGAGCACCGCTACCTGGACGTCAAGGCCGACAGCCTGGCCCACGCGCTCCAGCTCGCCACCGAGGCCCGCGACGCCCGCCGCCCGCTCTCCATCGGCCTCCTCGGCAACGCCGCGGACCTGCTGCCGCAGATGCTCGCCGAGGGCGCGCCGATCGACATCGTCACCGACCAGACCTCCGCCCACGACCCGCTCGCCTACCTGCCGACGGGCATGGCGTTCGAGGACATGGCGGACGCCGCCGCCAAGGACCCGGCCGGCTTCACCACCCGCGCCCGCGAGTCCATGGCCAGGCACGTCGAGGCGATGGTCGGCTTCATGGACGCCGGCGCCGAGGTCTTCGACTACGGCAACTCCATCCGCGGCGAGGCCCAGCTGGCCGGCTACGACCGGGCGTTCGCCTTCCCCGGCTTCGTCCCCGCGTACATCCGTCCCCTCTTCTGCGAGGGCAAGGGCCCGTTCCGCTGGGCCGCCCTGTCCGGCGAGGCATCCGACATCGCCAAGACCGACAAGGCGATCCTCGACCTCTTCCCGGAGAACGAGTCGCTGCACCGCTGGATCAAGATGGCCGGCGAACGCGTCCACTTCCAGGGCCTGCCCGCCCGGATCTGCTGGCTCGGCTACGGCGAGCGCGACCGCGCCGGCGAGCGCTTCAACGACATGGTGGCCTCCGGTGAACTCGCCGCCCCGCTCGCCATCGGCCGCGACCACCTCGACTGCGGCTCCGTCGCCTCCCCGTACCGCGAGACCGAGGCCATGCTCGACGGCTCCGACGCCATCGCCGACTGGCCGCTGCTCAACGCCATGGTCAACGTCGCCTCCGGCGCCTCCTGGGTGTCGCTCCACCACGGCGGCGGCGTCGGCATGGGCCGCTCGATCCACGCCGGCCAGGTCACCGTCGCCGACGGCACCCCGCTCGCCGGCGAGAAGATCCGCCGCGTGCTCACCAACGACCCCGGCATGGGCGTCATCCGGCACGTCGACGCCGGGTACGACATCGCCGAGCGGGTCTCGGGCGAGCGCGGTGTCCGCGTCCCGATGCGCGAGGGTGAAGGTGCGGGCGAGGGTGCGGGCGAGGCCGGTGCCACTGCCCAGGCCGGCGGCTCCTCCGAGGTCTCCGCGTGAGCGCCTCCTTCCACGCCATGTGGACGTCGCTGCGGCCGCTCGGCCGCTGCGACGCCTCGGGCGGATACCGCCGCTACGCCTGGACCGGCGCCGACGCCGACTGCCGCCTGTGGTTCCGGATGCAGGCCGAGGCCCGCCGCCTCGACGTCGAGACCGACCGCAACGGCAACCAGTGGGCCTGGCTCGGCGACCCCACCGCGGGCGACGCCGTCGTCACCGGCTCCCACCTCGACTCCGTACCCGACGGCGGCGCCTTCGACGGCCCCCTCGGCGTCGTCTCCGCCTTTGCCGCGCTCGACGAACTGCGCGCCCGGGGCGTCTCCTTCAAGCGCCCCCTCGCCATCGTCAACTTCGGCGACGAGGAAGGCGCCCGCTTCGGCCTCGCCTGCGTCGGCTCCCGCCTCACCTCCGGGCAGCTGACGAAGGAGAAGGCGTTCGCGCTGCGCGACGCCGACGGCATCGGCCTCCCCGAGGCGATGGCCGCCGCCGGATACGACCCCGAGGCCATCGGCCCCGACCCCGAACGGCTCGCCCGGATCGGCGCGTTCGTCGAACTCCACGTGGAACAGGGCCGCGCCCTCGACCTGTCCGGCGACCCCGTCGGCATCGCCTCCGCGATCTGGCCGCACGGCCGCTGGCGGTACGACTTCCACGGCGAGGCCAACCACGCCGGCACCACCCGGCTCGTCGACCGGCACGACCCGATGCTGCCGTACGCCGAGACCGTCCTCGCCGCCCGCCGGCAGGCCGAACTCGCGGGCGCCGTCGCCACCTTCGGCAAGATCGCGGTCGAGCCCAACGGCGTCAACGCCATCCCCTCCCTCGTCCGGGGCTGGCTCGACGCCCGCGCCGCCGACCAGGAATCCCTGGACACCGTCGTCGCCGGCATCGAGACCGCCGCCCGCGAACACGCCGCCCGCCAGGGTGTCGACCTCGCCGTCGTCCGCGAGTCCTTCACCCCGGTCGTGGAGTTCGGGCACGCGCTGCGCGACGAGATCGGCCGCCTGCTCGGCGAGACGACCGGCGCCAAGGTCCCCGTCCTCGGCACCGGCGCCGGACACGACGCGGGCATCCTGTCCGCCTCGATCCCGACCGCCATGCTGTTCGTCCGCAACCCCACCGGCGTCTCCCACTCCCCGGCCGAGACCGCCGCCGAGGACGACTGCCTCGCCGGAGTCCGCGCCCTCGCCGACGTACTGGAGGGCCTCGCGTGCCGGTGACCCCGCCCCCGACCCCGAACCCGCCCGTGGCTGCGACCGCCGGGGCGGTCCCGACCACCGGGACGGCCCCGGCCGCAGCCGCAGCCGCCTCCACGGTTGCCGGTACGGCCACGGCCACGGCCGTCACCACGACCCCGCCCCAGGCCCCGCCCCCGACCGGCGCCACCACCTACTGGCTGGAGCACGCCTGGATCGACCCCGTCGTCGAACCGGGCGTGGCCCTGGACGTCGCGGGCGGCCGGATCACGGCCGTCCGCACGGGCGTGCCGACCCCGCCGCCCGGCGCGGAGGTGTTGCGCGGCCTGACGATCCCCGGCCTCGCCAACGCCCACTCGCACGCCTTCCACCGGGCGCTGCGCGGCACCGTCCAGGTCGGCTCCGGCACCTTCTGGACCTGGCGCGAGGTCATGTACGACATCGCCCAGCGCCTCACCCCGGACAGCTATCACGCCCTCGCGCGGGCCGTGTACGCGGAGATGGCGCTCGCCGGCATCACCGCCGTCGGCGAGTTCCACTACCTCCACCACGCCCCCGGCGGCCGGCCCTACGCCGACCCCAACGCCATGGGCGAGGCCCTGATCGCCGCCGCCGGCGAGGCCGGTATCCGCATCACCCTCCTCGACACCGCCTATCTCTCCTCCGGTTTCGGCGCCGCCCCCGAGTCGCACCAGCTGCGCTTCAGCGACGGCACGGCCGACGCGTGGGCCGCCCGCGCCTCGGCCCTCAAGGAACGCGACGGCGTCCGGATCGGCGCGGCCGTCCACTCCGTACGCGCCGTCCCCGCCGACCAGCTCGCGACCGTCGCCCGCTGGGCCCAGGACCGCGAGGCCCCCCTGCACGTCCACCTCTCCGAGCAGACCGCCGAGAACGACGCCTGCCTCGCCCACCACGGCCGCACCCCGACCCAGCTCCTCGCCGACCACGGCGTGCTCGGCGCGCGGACCACCGGCGTCCACAACACGCACATGACGGACGGCGACATCGCGCTGATCGGCGCGTCCGCCACCGGCACCTGCATGTGCCCCACCACCGAACGCGACCTCGCCGACGGCATCGGCCCGGCCGCCGCCCTCCAGCGGGCCGGCTCCCCCCTCTCCCTGGGCAGCGACAGCCACGCCGTCGTCGACCTCCTCGAAGAGGCCCGCGCGATGGAACTGAACGAGCGCCTGCGCACCCGTACCCGAGGCCACTGGACGGCGGCCGCGCTGCTGCGCGCCGCCACGGCCGACGGCCACGCCGCCCTCGGCTGGACCGAGGCCGGCCGCCTGGAGCCGGGCGCCCTCGCCGACTTCACGACGATCGCCCTCGACTCGGTCAGGACAGCCGGGCCCCTGCCGCGTCTGGCAGCCGAGACGGCGGTATTCGCAGCGTCGGCCGCGGACGTACGGCACACGGTCGTCGGCGGGCGTACGGTCGTACGGGACGGGGTCCATACGTCCGTCCCGGACGTGCCCGGCGCCCTCGCGGACTCGATCGCCGCCCTGCGCGGCTGAAGGAGACACCTCTCATGACCACGGGCCCCGAGGCGACGAACAGCCCGGCGGCGACCCCCGCCCCCACGAGCGCGAACAGCGCCGTGGCGACCGCCGCCACCGCCATCGTCAACATCGCCAGTCTCGTCACCAACGACCCCTCCCTCGGTGATGGATCCCCCCTGGGCCTGATCCAGGACGCGGCCGTCGTCATCGACGGCGACCGGGTCGTCTGGGTCGGTGAGACAAGCAAAGCACCCGCCACTGACAACCGGGTCGACGCCGCCGGCCGGGCCGTGATCCCCGGCTTCGTCGACTCCCACTCCCACCTCGTCTTCGCGGGCGACCGGACGGCCGAGTTCCACGCCCGGATGTCCGGCCGGCCATACGAGGCGGGCGGCATCCGCACCACCGTCGCCGCCACCCGCGCCGCGACCGACGAGCAACTGTCCGCCAACGTCGCCCACTACATGGCCGAGGCCCTGCGCCAGGGCACCACCACCTTCGAGACCAAGTCCGGCTACGGCCTCACCGTCGAGGACGAGGCCCGCGCCCTGCGCATCGCCGCCGCGCACACCGACGAGGTCACCTACCTCGGCGCGCACATCGTCTCCCCCGACTACGCCGACGACCCCGCCGGCTACGTCGACCTCGTCACCGGCCCCATGCTGGACGCCTGCGCCCCGCACGCCCGCTGGGTCGACGTCTTCTGCGAGAAGGGCGCCTTCGACGGCGACCAGGCCCGCGCCATCCTCACCGCGGGCCAGGCGAAGGGCCTCATGGCCCGGATCCACGCCAACCAGCTCTCGTACGGCCCCGGTGTCCAGCTCGCCGTCGAACTCGGCGCGGCCAGCGCCGACCACTGCACCCACCTCACGGACGCCGACGTCGACGCGCTCGCCTCCGGCGACACCGTCGCCACCCTGCTGCCGGGCGCAGAGTTCTCCACCCGCGCCGAGTGGCCGGACGCGCGACGCCTGGTGGACGCGGGAGTGACCGTCGCCCTGTCCACCGACTGCAACCCCGGCTCCTCCTTCACCTCCTCCGTCCCCTTCTGCATCGCCCTCGCCGTCCGCGACATGCGCATGACCCCCGACGAGGCCCTCTGGTCCGCCACCGCCGGCGGCGCCGCGGCCTTGCGCCGCACGGACGTCGGCCGCCTCACGGCCGGAGCCCGCGCCGACCTCGTCCTCCTCGACGCCCCCTCGCACGTCCACCTCGCCTACCGGCCGGGCGTCCCGCTGGTCTCCCAGGTCTGGCACAAGGGTGTACGAGTGGCCTGACCAGTACGTACGTTGGCGCGCATGAAGATCACCCCGCGCCAGTTCCGCGACTCCGCCGGCACCGAGGACTGGCGGGTCCTCGGCGAAGGAGCCTGCGCCCGCTTCCGTACGGGCTCCTTCGCCACCGGAGCCCGCTTCGCCGCCGCCCTCGCCGACCTGCCCGAACTGGCCGACCACGCCCCCGACGTGGACCTGCGCCCCGACGCCGTGACGGTCAGGCTGGTCGCGGTGACGGACACCCTCTACGGCCTGACCGAGGGCGATCCCGCCCGCGCCCGCGCCGTCTCGACCCTGGCCCGCAGCCACGGCCTCACCGCCGAACCCGCCGCGCTCACCGCCGTCCAGGTCACCGTCGACGCCCTGTCGATCCCGGCCGTCACCCCCTTCTGGCGTGCGCTCCTCGGCTACGACCACCGCGCGGGCAGCCCCGAGGACCTCATCGACCCGGCCCGCCGCAACGCCGCCTTCTACTTCCAGCGGATGGACGCTCCGCGCCCGCAGCGCAACCGCCTCCACGTCGACGTCTGGATCCCGTACGACGAGGCCGAGGCGCGCATCAAGGCCGCCCTCGCGGCCGGCGGCACCCTGGTCACCGACGCCTACGCCCCGTCGCACTGGGTCCTCGCGGACCCGGAGGGCAACGAGGCGTGCGTGGGCACGCTCTGACGGTGCTGGGATCGCGGTTGGTCATGGTCATGGTCATGCCTCAGGCCATCCAGAGCCCGCCGCGGCGGTGCCGGGCGGGCGGGATGTCCGCCGCGTCCTCGTCCGCCGCGTACGGGTCGCCGGCGGAGTTCACCAGCCCGACGACCACGCCCACCCGCGCCCGCAGCCGCTGCCGGGCCCGCCGCTCCTCCCGCGCGGCCCAGTGCCCGACGGACGGGTCCCGCTGGTAGCGCGGGAACGCGTACACCGCCACCGCCCGTCGGACCATCCGAGGCACCGCCCGCCGCCCCTCCCGGGCGGCATCGGCGCGCTCGCGCGCGTCGTACCGCAGGCCGTACAGCACCAGGGCATGCCAAGGACCGCCGGGACGCTCGTCCCCTCCCTCCCCGGCGGTACGCGCGCGGGGTGTGCGGGTGGGGAACGTGCGGCGGTGGTGGTGGGCGGTGCGCGACATCGGGGCTCCTCGGCAGCGACCGCCAGGTCTCTCCTGGCGGGCTACCGGAAGCCGAGAGGCCCGTACGCCCGGAGGATGTCGTGAGTCATCCCGTGATTCTCGTGCGGGGAAAGCCTTGGCGGGAGGGGGACGGGGCATGTGAGGGTGGGCCGCTGGCCCGGACCGGCCGGAAGCGCGCAGTACGACGGAGTGCAGGTGGTGTTCCACCACGACGATGTCGAACTGGACCCGGACCGATGCACCCCCACCCACACCGTCTTCCTGCACGTCCACCGGGACTGCCCGCCCGCACGCGTCCGCGAACTGGCCGCCCTCGCGGGCTGCGCACCGCTCGGCGAGGCGCGGATCGGCTGGTAGACGGGGGTGAGTCGAGACGGACCCGATTCGCGGCTGCGGATCGGCGGACGATCTGCGAGGGTCTCGCGTTGTGACGACTGACGGTGTGATTCTTCGCCGCGCGGGCAGCGCCGACGCGCCCGCGATGGCGGATGTGTGGCTGCGTTCCTTCTCCGCCGCGCTGCCCTCGGTGCGCCGCGCGCACGACGACGCCGAGGTACGGGCCTGGTTCTCGACCCTGGTGGTGCCGTGCCACGAGACCTGGGTGGCGGTCGCCGACAGCGGTGTGGTGGGGCTGCTGGTACTCGACGGCGGCGAACTCGAACAGCTCTACCTCGACCCGGCATGGCGCGGGAGGGGCCTGGGCGATCGGTTCATGGCCCTGGCCAAGCGACGGCGCCCGGACGGGCTGGCGCTGTGGACGTTCCAGGTCAACGCGGCGGCGCGACGCTTCTACGAGCGGCACGGCTTTCGCGAGGCCGGGCGGACGGACGGGGCGCGCAACGAGGAACGAGAGCCGGACATCCGCTACGCATGGGGGAACGGGAAGCAGTACCGGGCCGAGGACACTGTCGCGCCGCCCGCCCCTCCGCCGTGAGATGCGGATCGGGCGGCGCGGGCGATGCGTGGGACGGGGGTAGCCGTGGCCGGCGAGCGCGCGCATGACGCGGTCCTAGGGTCCGCGTCGCCACCGTCGTGGTGGCGGCGCAGGACCCATTCCTCGTACGGCACCCGGAGCGCGCACACATCGGCGGACCGCCCGGCCCCGGCAACTAGCCCTCGGGGCAGGGAGGTTGAGCCCTGCGTGTTTCGCGCCCCGGCTCCGTCGCTCACGTCATTCCTCCAGCGTAAGTCCCTTGCGCAGCCGCGCCAGTGTCCGGGAGAGCAGGCGCGAGACATGCATCTGGGAGATGCCCAGCTCGTCGCCGATCTCCGACTGGGTGAGGCCCGCGGTGAAGCGGAGGGAGAGGATGCGGCGCTCGCGCATCGGCAGCGAGGCGATCATGGGCTTGAGCGATTCGACGTACTCGATGCCCTCGATGCCGTGGTCCTCGTAGCCCAGACGGTCCGCGAGGGTCGCACCGTCGGGCTCGGTCTCCTCGGGCGGGGCGTCGAGCGAGCTGGCCGTGTACGCGTTGGCGGCGGCCATGCCCTCGACGACCTCCTCCGGGGAGAGCCCCAGCTCCTCGGCCAGCTCGTCGACGGTCGGCGACCGGTCGAGCCGCTGGGCGAGCGCGTCGCCCGCCTTGGCGAGGTCGAGACGGAGTTCCTGGAGCCTGCGCGGGACGTGCACCGACCACGAGGTGTCGCGGAAGAAGCGCTTGATCTCGCCGATGATCGTCGGCATCGCGAAGGTGGGGAACTCGACGTTGCGGGCGAGTTCGAAGCGGTCGATCGCCTTGATCAGGCCGATCGTGCCGACCTGGATGATGTCCTCCATCGGTTCGCTGCGGGTGCGGAACCGTGAGGCGGCGAACTTGACCAGGGCCAGGTTCAGTTCGATCAGAGTGTTGCGGACGTACGCGTACTCGTGCGTGCCCTCCTCCAGTTCGCCGAGACGGGCGAAGAGGGTCTTCGAGAGCGCGCGGGCGTCGTGCGGGGCGATCTCGTCGACGGGAGGGATCGGCGGGATCAGCGGGGTCGAGTCCGACGGGGTCGCATCCGGCAGCGTCGAATCCGGCAGGGGTGCCGGGGCCGACAGAGCCGACGGGGTCGGCGGCTGCGGCGAGTTCGCCGCGGCCGGCGAGCTCGGAGAGTGCGGAATCGACGGGATCGGCGACGTACCGACGGGTTCCGTGACGTCGAGCCGGGGGGACATGGTCTCCTCCATTGCTGGTCTTTTGCTGCGGTTTGCGGCGCCTCCATGGCCGGCCGTGTGGCGGGTGTCCCTACTAGCCCTACCCAATCGACGGCGATGGTCGCAAGTGGCAATTGTCCGGTTGGGGATGGTTTGAGGTGGAGCGCATGTGCGCGGAGAGAGCCCGGACTTGTATGGTTCGACGCATGTACCGCCAGCACATCGGCAGCGCACCCGGGCGATTTCGGGTCGACGTCAGAACCGTGGGGGCGAGCGAGGTGCTCACCCCGGTGGGTGAGCTCGATCACCACACCGCCGAACTGTTGCGTGCGCCACTCGACCAGGCCGTCGACGAGGGCCGGGTCCGTCTCGTACTCGACTGCTCGGGGCTTGAGTTCTGCGACTCCACCGGGCTGAACGTGCTGCTCGGGGCCCGGTTGAGAGCCGAGGCCGCGGGCGGCGGGGTCCATCTGGTGGCGATGCGGCCCACGGTGGCCCGGGTCTTCGAGATCACCGGGGCGGATGCCGTCTTCACCCTGCACGACACGATCGAATCCGCCCTCCCTGGCTGAACGGGGCCCGCTTCCGGCCCCTGGACCCCGCGCCGCGCACCATGTGCCGCGCGCCGGGCCCGTGATCCCGTCCCGCCTTTCTTGTTGCCCGCGTTGAATCGGTGAGGTGAAGCACTGATGGAGACTGCCTCCGGCGGCCCCGACGTCCGCCAGCTCGCGCTCGGGGCTACCGCCGGCACCGTGCCGCTCGCCCGTGACTTCACCCGGACCGCCCTCCACGACTGGGGCTGGCTCCCGGCCGCCACCGCCGACCGCCGGGCCGCCGCCGAGGACGTCCTGCTCGTCGTCTCCGAACTGGTCACCAACGCCTGCCTGCACGCCGAGGGCCCGGAGAGCCTGCGGGTGCTGCGGCTCGCCGAGGTGCTGCGCCTCGAAGTCGTCGACCGGGGTGCCGGCCAGCCCGCCCCCCGTACTCCGCACCGGGCCGGACGGCCCGGCGGGCACGGCATGTTCATCGTGCAGCGCCTGTGCCGCGCGTGGGGGATCGAGCGCACCCCCGGCACCCCCGGCAAGACCGTCTGGGCCGAACTCGCCGCACCCGCGTAGGTCTTGCGCGGGTCCGGCGAGGGTCCCGTGCCGGCTCCGTGCAGGATCTCTACGGGCTCCGCACGGGGCGCGTCCGGCCGGTGTGCCGCGCGTGTGCGGGGCGCGCGTTTTCCCTTCCCTCCTCGACGCCCGGGGCGTACCTTGACGGCGCATCTGATGCTCCGTCAGGAATCGTGCCGTGAGGGGTGTTTGTGGTGCCGAACCGGAGGAGAGCGGCGAGCGCGCCGACGATGGCGGTGACGACGACGGCGAGGGTGACGGTCGCGATGACGGTGGCGGCGGCGGCCGGATCCGCCGTCCTGTTCGCGGCCCCCGCCGCCCGCGCCACCGTCGTCGACGTGAACTACGCCTGCGAGACGAAGATCGGCCCCAAGAACGCGATCTCGCCCGTCGACGTCACGGCTGAGAAGAAGGGCGACGCGTACACGATCACGATGTCCTTCGACAGAGGCGTCTCCGACAGCCCCGTCGAACTCCCGAAGGGCGTCATGACCCCGCGCGCCGAACTCGTCGTCGGCGGCGCCGACACCGGCAAGGTCCGGGTCGAGGGCGTGCCGAACGCGGCGGCCATCCCGGCCGGCACCCCGATCAGGATCGGGAAGCTGACGGGTACGTACACCCCGAAGAAGAGCGGCAAGGTCACCTTCACCGCCGGCACCCTCACCGTCCACGCCCTCGGCATGGACGCCGCCGTCTGCAAGCCGTCCAACGACCCTTCTCCCTCATTGGAGTTGAGTGTCACGGCGGCCTCGGGCGGGTCGGGCGGATCCGGTGGCGGTGACGGATCCGGTGGCGAGGGCGGTGGCGGTACGGGGTCGGGGGCGGGCGGCGGGCAGTTGCCCAGGACGGGCCCCCTGGACTCGGCCGTCGCGCTCGGCACCCTCGGCGGCACGGTGCTGCTGACCGGCGTGGCCGGAGTGCTCTGGCTCACCCGGCGCCCGTCACGGCACACGGCACGCTGATGGGGGCGGTGCGGGCGGTGCGGGAGTTACGGGCGTTACGAGGGGTACGGGCGGCGCGGGCCGCGCGGTACGGGCTCGCGGCCCTCGCGCTTCCCGCCCTCCTCGCCGCCGCCCCCGCCCCCGCACCTGCCAGGACCCCCGCCCCCGCCGACTGGAGCGCCGGGCCCGCCGCCGGCCGGCCGTACGTCTATCTGGAAGGCGCCGCCGGGAGCGTCGTGACCGACACCCTGTCCGTCACCAACCCCACCACCCGCCCACTCACCGTCCGGCTCACCGGCGGGGCCGGGCAGACCGACGAGCCGGACGCCCTCTCTCTTGCCTTCGCCGCCCGCACCGTGACCGTCCCCGCCCGCACCCGTGCGGACGTGCCCTTCACCGTCACCGTCGGCGCGGGCACCCCGCCCGGCGACCACCGGGGCTCGATCCGGGCGACGGCCGGGGTACCGGCCCGTACCGCCGCCATCCCGCTCCACCTGCGGGTCGCCGGCCCGCGCCTGGCCGCGCTGACCATCGAGGACGTCCACGTCCAGCACCCCGGCGGCTCTGGCAGCTCCGGGATCGTGCGCTACACCCTGGTCAACCGGGGCAGCACCACCCTCGCACCGCGCCTCGCCGCCCGCGCCGAAGGCGTCCTCGGCACCGTCCTCGACCGGCCCGAACGCCCACTCCCGCTCACCCTGCGCCCCGGCGAGCGCGTCACCCGCACCGAACCGTGGCCCGATCCGCCCGCGCTCGACGCGGTCACCGTCCACCTGACGGCCACCGCCCCGGGCGCCCCGCCCGCGACCGCCCGCGCGGCCGCCACCTTCACCTCCGCGCCGGGCCTCGCCGCCGCGACGGCCGTCCTCCTCGCGGGGGCGGGCGCGGTCGCGTACGCCACCAGGCCCGCGCTACGGATGTGGACACGGATACGGACACGAACACGGATGCGGATACGGGGGAGACGATGACCCGCGCACGGCCCACGGCGCCGTGCGCGGCGCTCCGGCTCGCCCTGTCCGCCGTCCTGCCCCTCCTGCTGGCGGCCCTCACCGCCCTCACCGCCGTCGCCCTCCCCGTCGCGCTCGCGCCGCCCGCCTCAGCCTCAGCCTCAGCCTTTGCCACCCGAGCCGTCCGGGCCGCCGAGCCGCCCGCCGTCGTGCTGTCGCGGAAGGAGGGCGGCAAGGGCGGCACCCTGACCGTCAGCGGCTCCGGCTGGCGGCCCGGCGCGCTGCTCATGCTGCTGATCTGCGGCCAGGGCGCGCCCGGCACGGGCGTCATCGGCGGCACCAACTCCTGTGCCAACGCCGACGGCCGGGCCGTCACCGTCGACACCCGGGGCGCCTTCAGCATGCGGCTGCCGGTCGCCGAACCGCCCAAGCCCTGCCCGTGCGTGGTCCATGTCGCCGCCGTCACCGCCCCCCAAGGCCCCGGAGGTACGGACACGGTGGACGTGGCATTCACCGTCGCCGGGCACCCGACCGCCCCGCTGCCCGCCGCCGGCGGTGACGGCCGGCTCGCGGTCCTCACCACCGCGCGGCTCGAAGGCTCCGGCGGAGTCCTCGTGTGGTTCGGCGCGCCCGCCCGCCGGAACGTGGTCGTGACCCTCGGCAACCTCGGCCAGAGCGCCGTCAAGGACCCCGTCTTCGAGGTCGGCACCCGGCATGGGGTCCTCTCGCCGGGCTACGAGGAACAGCAGTGGCACGGCACGATCGCACCCGGCCGGAAAGCCTTGGTGAAACTGCCCGTCGAACTGCCGGCCGGCGCCCACGGCGACTACCGGGTCTCCGTCAGGTACGGCGGAAAGGTGCTGGTCGAGCAGCCGTGGACGGTCGGACGGCCCTGGGGCGTGACGCTGTTCTGGCTACTGCTCGCGCTCGTCGTCCCGGCGGCCCTGTTCCGTATCGGCATGGCGATCGTCGACCGGGTCCGCCCCCCGGACGACCGTGCCCCGGCCCTGTCCCGTACCCCGGCCTCATCCCGTACCCCCGCCACCATCACGCCCGCGCCCGCCCGCGCGCCCGCGTCCACGGACGCGCCGACCGCGGGCCTGCCGTGGTTCACCCCCGACTCCGCACCGTCAGACAACAGCCCGACGACGAAGGGACGGTCGTGAGGACGACACGTACGACGACACGTACGACGAGACGGAGGATCGGCGCGGCCGGTGTCGCGATGATGCTCGGCGGCGCGGGGATCCTGCTGGCCGCCGGCCCCGCCGCCGCGGCGGAGGTCTCGTACCCGACCGAGTGCGTCCCGCCCGCCGTCTCCGGCCTGCCACCCGTCGAGGGGACCACCTCGGTACGGCTCACCGCGCCCGCCGAGGCCACGGTCGGCGACGAGGTGGAGGTGGTGTGGACGACGGTCGCCGCCGCCTCCAAGAACCCCGACTTCCTCGACCTGGAGAAGGACACGGTCCAGCCCAGCGGAGTGGTCAGGCTGGGCGGCGCGGCGAGCGGCACGCTCACGATGACCGGCCCCCGCGAGAACCCGCCGATCCCGAAGAACAGCCCGATGATCCTCTCCGTCATGAAGGGCACGCTGAAGCCGACCGAGGCGGGCGAGATCACGCTGACGCCGGACGCGTACACGATCAACGTCTCCAAGCCCCTGCCGACCGACACGAAGTGCAGCCCGAAGGCGCCGGTCGCGCCCGCCGCCACGATCAAGGTGTCGGCGGGCGGAGGAACGACCACGTCGGGCGGGACGACGGCATCAGGCGGTACGACGACCTCGGGTGGCACGGCCGGTGGCGGCGGTACGGCGGCCTCGGGAGGTACGTCCTCCTCGGGAGGCGCATCCGGCTCCTCAGGCGGCACATCCGGTACGTCCGGCACATCCGGTACGACATCGAGCACCGGCGGCTCCAGCGGCTCGACCGGCACCAGTACCAGCGGCTCGGGCGGCTCCAGCGGCGGTTCCGGTGGCGGCCGGACCGACTTCCCCGGCACGGAGGTCGCGGTGAGTTTCGCCTGCCAGGCCCCCGGCCCCTCCTCCATCACCTCCAAGGTGACGATCGGCGCCAAGAAGAACGGCGGCTCCTACGCCCTCACCGTCAAGACCGCCAAGGGCGTCATGGACAGCCCCGCCGCCCTGCCCAAGGGCGCCCTCAAGCCCTCCATGGACGTACGGCTCGGGGGCGCCGACTCCGGCTCGGTGAAGGTCACCGGGCCCGGCAACCCGGAGCCGCTGGAGGCGGGCAAGCCGGTCGACCTGACCGACATGACCGGGACGTACACCCCGGGCGCGACCGGCCGGACCACCCTGGCGCCCGGGAAGCTGACCATCAGCGTCTCGCTGGGCGGCACGCCGATCGTGATCCCGTGCGAGGTCAAGGGCTCGGCCGGGGCGTCGCTGACCCTGGACACCGAGAAACAGGCCGGAGGCGCCTCCGGCGGCACCACGAGCGGCACGAGCGGTACGGGCGGTACCTCCGGCGCCACGGGCGGATCCGGCTCCACCGGCGGCGGCCTCGCCGAGACCGGCGCCGCCGATCACGGCACCCTGCGCGCGCTCGCGCTCGTCGCGGGCACGGTGATCCTCCTCGGCGGCGCGGTGTTCACCTTCACCCCGTGGGCGCGGCTGCGCCGCTGACGTACCCAGGAGAGAGAAAGGGAAAGACGGCTCAGCAGGGGAAAACGACGGAGGGCCGCCGCACCGATACGGTGCGGCGGCCCTCCGTGTGCCGTTCAGGCGAGGAGCAGAGGCGCGAGGTGCGTCAGTGGACGGTGCCCATGAGCGCCTGGACCTTCTTGCGGTACATGTAGATCGCGAAACCGGCCGCGACGGCGAGCGACGCTTCCATCGCGATCATTCCGGTGCCGTTCAGGTCCACACCGGCCAGCGAGAGCAGACCCGTGGTGCAGTCACCGGCGGTGACGGCGAGGAACCAGACACCCATCATCTGGGAGGCGTACTTCTTCGGCGCCATCTTCGTGGTGACGGAGAGGCCGACCGGGGAGAGGCACAGCTCACCGATGGTCTGGATCATGTAGATCGAGACGAGCCAGAGCGGGGAGACCTTGGTGCCGTCGCCGGCCATGTTCATCGGGACGATGAAGATGAAGAAGGAGGCGCCGACCAGGACCAGACCCATCGTGAACTTCACGATGGTGTTCGGCTCCTGGTTCTTGCGGGCCAGCCACAGCCACAGCCAGGCGAAGACCGGCGCGAGGCTCATCACGAACAGCGGGTTCAGCGACTGGTACCAGGTGGCCGGGAAGCCCAGGCCGAAGACGGTGCCGGTGGTCTTGCTGTCGGCGAACAGCGACAGGGTGGAACCACCCTGGTCGTAGATCATCCAGAAGATGGCGGCGGCGACGAAGAACCAGATGTAGCCGGTCATCTTCGACTGCTCGGACTTGTCGAGGTCCTTGTCCCGCTTGATGCGGACCAGGACGGCGACCGGGATCAGCAGACCGGCGAGGGTGATCGGGACGAGCGCCCAGTTCAGCGTGTAGACGCCCATGCCGACGATGACGCCGTAGAAGGCGGCGGCGGCGACCACGACGACGGCGACCTTGACCAGCATGCTGTTGCGCTCGGCGGCGCTCAGCGGGTTCGGGACGACCGAGCTCTTCTCGCTCAGGTGCTTCGTGCCGAAGAGGAACTGGATCAGACCGATACCCATGCCCGCCGCGGCGAGCAGGAAGCCGAGGTGCCAGTTGACCTTCTCGCCGACGGTGCCGACGACGAACGGTGCGATGAAGGCACCCAGGTTGATGCCGATGTAGAAGAGGGTGAAGCCACCGTCACGGCGCGGGTCGTCCGGGCCGTCGTAGAGGTGGCCGACCATCGTCGAGATGTTGGCCTTGAGCAGACCGGAACCGGCGGCGACGAGCGCGAGACCGACGAAGAACGCGGCCTGGCCCGGCAGGGCCAGCGAGCCGTGACCGGCCATGATGACGAAACCGGCGATGGCGACCGTCTTACGGGCACCCCAGACGCGGTCACCGAACCAGCCACCGGGCATGGCCATGAGGTAGACCATCGACACGTAGACCGAGTAGATCGCCACAGCCGTGGCGCCGGTCATGGCGAGTCCACCGTCCTGGCTGCCCCGGGCGGCGTCGGCGCCTCCGGAGACCAGGTACAGGACGAGAAGGGCCCGCATGCCGTAGTAGGAGAAGCGCTCCCACATCTCGGTCATGAAGAGGGTGGCCAGGCCGCGAGGGTGGCCGAAGAAGGTCTTCTCGGAACCAGGGGTTCCGGTGGAAGCCTTCGCCAGGCTGGACGCCATGTCGATCCTTGCTCTGTCGGGACGCGTGCTTCGTGAGCGGGGTGCGCCCGGTGGGGGAGGCCGGCACCGGCGGGAGAGCGGTCGCGCTCCACCGGGATCCACGCCCTCGCGACGCCTCATCGCGCCCAAGGACCCGGCCCACAGGTCATTCACTGTTCTCAAGCCCGCCGACGGCGGCCTTGTGCAGAAAGAGACCCTTGGCTCGCAACACGGCCAAAGGTCCCCGATTACCGCAACTGAACTCAGGCCACCATACGACACGACAGTGCCGGATAAGGAAGGACTTGAGAGATGGATCACAGGGTCCGAGGGAACCGCCGACCTGCAATCGAAGGTGTTCGTCACCCTACGGGCCAAGATCCACAGGGCCCCTTCCGGCCCTCGGGATCACGCCCCGGCAGAGGCGCCGCGCGGACTACCATCACCTCATGACCCGTGTACTGCTCGCCGAGGACGACGCCTCCATTTCGGAACCGCTGGCCCGCGCCCTGCGGCGCGAGGGATACGAGGTCGAAGTGCGGGAGGACGGTCCCACCGCTCTCGACGCCGGACTTCAGGGCGGGATCGATCTGGTCGTGCTCGACCTCGGACTGCCCGGCATGGACGGCCTGGAGGTGGCCCGGCGGCTGCGCGCTGAGGGGCACACGGTGCCGATCCTCGTGCTCACCGCCCGCGCCGACGAGGTCGACACCGTCGTGGGACTCGACGCCGGCGCCGACGACTACGTGACCAAGCCCTTCCGCCTCGCCGAACTCCTCGCCCGCGTAAGGGCGCTGCTCCGGCGTGGCGCCACCGAGCCGGCCGCCGCGCCCACCACCCACGGTGTGCGGATCGACGTCGAGTCGCACCGCGCGTGGATGGGTGACGAGGAACTCCAGCTCACGGCCAAGGAGTTCGACCTGCTGCGCGTCCTGGTCCGGGACGCGGGCCGGGTGGTCACCCGCGACCAGTTGATGCGCGAGGTCTGGGACACCACGTGGTGGTCGTCCACCAAGACCCTCGACATGCACATCTCCTGGCTCCGTAAGAAGCTCGGCGACGACGCGGCCAACCCGCGCTACATCGCCACGGTCCGGGGCGTCGGCTTCCGTTTCGAGAAGAATTAGAGGAACGGAAGGGGCCGGGGGACCGAAGCCCCCGGCTCCGGGACGGAGCGGGGCGCGGGCACGCCTACGGGCGCGACAGCGCCCGGTGCGCCCGGTGCGCCCGGTGCGCCCGGGATGTCCGAGCCTCCCGCCCGAGGCACCCGAGCCGCCCGCCCCGCCCCGGAACGACAGACAGAACGAGAGAACTGGGTACGTGACCAGGTGCGCCGCCGTCTGATCAACTCCACGCTCGCCGTGGTGCTCGTCGTCATCGCCGTCTTCGGCGGATCGCTCGTGTTCGTCGAGTCACGCACGATCACCGCGGGCGCCCAGGAGAGCGTGGACTCCGAGGCCCTGCGGATCGTGTCGATCGTCGACAGCCGGCTGATCGGCGGCGAACCGGTCACCCCCGCCATCCTGGCGGACCAGAGCGGCGCCAAGCGGTACGCCCATGTCTCCATCCCCGGCCGCGACCCGATCGAGCTGGGCGCCCGCCCGGACGGCGGGGTCGTCCGAGGCCACGCCGAGGGCGAGCGCGGCGAGGTCGTGGTGGTCGAGGAGCCCCGCTCCACGATCACCGCCGAGGTCGTCCGCACCTCCCTGACCACGGGCGGAGTGGCGCTGCTGTGCGTCGTGGCGGCCGTGCTCCTCGCCGTGCGCCAGGCCAACCGGCTCGCCTCCCCGCTCACCGACCTCGCCGAGACCGCCGAACGCCTCGGCTCCGGCGACCCCCGCCCCCGCCACAAGCGGTACGGGGTGCCCGAGCTGGACCGGGTCGCCGACGTCCTGGACGCCTCCGCCGAACGCATCGCGCGGATGCTCACCGCCGAGCGCCGGCTCGCCGCCGACGCCTCCCATCAGCTCCGTACGCCCCTCACAGCGCTCTCCATGCGCCTGGAGGAGGTCGCGGTGGCCGACGACCTGGAGACGGTCCGGGAGGAGGCCACGATCGCGCTCACGCAGGTCGAGCGGCTCACGGACGTGGTGGAACGGCTGCTGACCAACGCGCGCGACCCGCGCACCGGCTCCGCCGTCGCCTTCGACCTCGACGAGGTCGTCAAGCAGCAGATCGAGGAGTGGCGGCCCGCCTACCGCAGCGCGGGCCGGGCCATCGTGCACTCCGGCAAGCAGGGCATGCGGGCCGTCGCCACCCCGGGCGCGGTCGCCCAGGTGCTCGCCGCGCTGATCGAGAACTCGCTCATGCACGGTGGCGGCACGGTCGCGCTGCGCACCCGGGTCACCGGCAACCAGTCCGTGATCGAGGTCACCGACGAGGGCGCGGGCGTCCCCGCCGACCTCGGGGCGCGGATCTTCGAGCGGGCGGTCAGCGGACGCAGCTCCACGGGCATCGGGCTCGCGGTCGCCCGGGACCTCGCGGAGGCGGACGGTGGCCGGCTGGAACTGCTCCAGCAGCAGCCGCCGGTCTTCGCGCTCTTCCTGAGCCGCGAGGTGCGCGGCCGTACGGAACCGGAGCCGGAGCGCCCGGTCCGGTAGGCGGGCCCCGGAGGTCTGGAGGACCGGGAGGCCCGGGAGGCCCGCAGGCTGCGGGCAGGGGCTGCTCGGACCCGCTCAGACCCGGTCGGGCTGCTTGCGGGTGTCGCGGGTGGCCTGGCGCGGGGTCTTCTCCAGCAGCGCCTCGGCACTCCGTACGGCCGTCCCGGACGCGGACGCCGCCCCCGCTCCCGCCCCGGACGGCTTCCCCGCCCCGGACGACTCCACCGGCATCGCCTTGAAGACCCAGCTGCGGTACGACCAGAAGCGGAACAGCGTTCCGACGCCGATGCCGAAGAACTTGAAGAAGTTGCTCTGCAACGGGGTGTCCCAGCCCGCGCCGTACGTCGCCGCGTACAGGACACCGTTCTCGATGACCATGCCGATCGCGCTGAACACCAGGAACAGCGTCATCTCACGGGTACGGCCGGACTTGTCGCAATCGCGGTACGTGAAGTAGCGGAACCCCACGTAGTTGCAGAGGATGGCCACGACGGTGGCGATCAGACTGGCCCGCACCACCGGCAGGTCGGAGAAGTGCCGCACCAGGTTGAAGACGCCCATGTTGACCAGGACGCCGACACCGCCGACCAGGCCGAACTTGGCGACCTCGCGGGCGAGGCGCTCGATCCGCGGACGCAGTGTGCCGGGTTCACTCATCGTGATGGCTCTCTGTCCTGTCCGTTCGGGAGTGCTTCGAAAGCGCTTCGGGGCTTCGGGGGCCTGGGCCTGGGGCCAGGGCAGGGGGACTGCGCGGAGCCTTCGGGGGCGCACCGGGGGCGCGCGGAAGAAGGCATTGACCACGCCATGCTAACCACCCGTACGGCCGCCCGCCCCCCTTGCTCGCGATCCGCGCCCGCGCGCTCGCGATCCGTGTCCGGTCCCGGTCCGAGTCCCGCCCCGAGCCTGGCCCGAGTCACGCCCCAAGCACGCCCCAGACGCGTCTGAGTCCCGCCCGAGCCGGCGCCCGATCCCGCCCCCGAACCCCGGCCCGCTGTCGCAAAACACAGCCGGACGAGTGGCCGGAACTTGTGCGGATACCCTAAGAGGGTGACGTTCCCGGTAGTCGGCATGGTCGGTGGCGGGCAGCTCGCCCGTATGACCCACGAGGCGGGCATCCCCCTCGGCCTGAAGTTCAAGCTCCTCAGTGACACCCCGCAGGACTCGGCGGCCCAGGTGGTGAGCGAGGTCGTCATCGGCGACTATCGCGACCTGGACACGCTGCGCGAGTTCGCGCGGGGCTGTGACGTGATCACCTTCGACCACGAGCACGTGCCCGCAGAGCACCTCGCGGCCCTGGAGGCGGACGGCGTCGTCGTCCGGCCCGGCCGCGCGGCCCTCGCGCACGCCCAGGACAAGGGGGTGATGCGGGCCAGGCTCGACGAGATCGGCGCCCCGAGCCCACGCCACCGCCTCGTGGCCGACCCGGCCGACGCGGCGGCCTTCGCCGCCGAGGGCGACGGATTCCCGATCATCCTCAAGACCGTGCGCGGCGGGTACGACGGCAAGGGCGTGTGGTTCGTCCGTACGCCCGAGGACGCCGAGGACGCGTTCCGCGCCGGCGTCCCCGTCCTCGCCGAGGAGAAGGTCGACTTCGCGCGCGAGCTCGCCGCGAACATCGTCCGCTCCCCGCACGGCCAGGCCGTGGCGTACCCGGTCGTCGAGTCCCGTCAGGTCGACGGCGTCTGCGACACCGTGATCGCCCCCGCGCCCGGGCTCTCCGAGGAGCTGTCCGGCCAGGCGCAGGAACTGGCGCTGCGCATCGCCAAGGAACTCGACGTCGTCGGCCACCTCGCCGTCGAACTCTTCGAGACCCGCGACGGCCGCATCCTCGTCAACGAGCTGGCCATGCGTCCGCACAACTCCGGTCACTGGACCCAGGACGGTGCGATCACCTCGCAGTTCGCCAACCACGTCCGCGCCGTGCTCGACCTCCCGCTGGGCGACCCGCGCCCGCGCGCGCGGTGGACCGTGATGAGCAACGTGCTCGGCGGCGACTTCCCGGACATGTACTCCGCGTACCTGCACTGCATGGCCCGCGACCCGCAGCTCAAGATCCACATGTACGGCAAGGACGTGAAGCCCGGCCGCAAGGTCGGTCACGTCAACACCTACGGCGACGACCTGGACGACGTGCTGGAGCGCGCCCGTCACGCCGCCGACTACCTGCGAGGGACGATCGTTGAGTAACACGCCCGCCGGACACCCGCTCGTCGGCATCGTCATGGGCTCCGACTCGGACTGGCCCGTGATGGAAGCCGCGGCCGAGGCCCTCGACGAGTTCGAGATTTCGTACGAGGTCGACGTCGTCTCCGCGCACCGGATGCCGCGCGAGATGATCGCGTACGGCGAGGAGGCCGCCGGACGCGGTCTCAAGGCGGTCATCGCGGGCGCCGGCGGCGCGGCCCACCTGCCGGGCATGCTCGCCTCGGTCACCCCGCTGCCCGTCATCGGCGTACCCGTGCCGCTGAAGTACCTCGACGGCATGGACTCGCTGCTCTCCATCGTGCAGATGCCGGCCGGTGTCCCGGTCGCCACCGTCTCGGTCGGCGGCGCCCGCAACGCGGGCCTGCTCGCCGCCCGGATGCTCGCCGCGCACGACCCGGCGCTCCAGGAGCGGATGCGGGAGTTCCAGCAGAAGCTCAACGACCAGGCGACGGAGAAGGGCAAGCGGCTCCGTCAGAAGGTCGAGGGCTCGGCGTCCTTCGGGTTCGCCCGATGAGCGCGGCGGACGGCGCGGGCGCGGCTGACCCGACCGGCACCCAGGACTCTGCGGGTACGCAGGGCACCCAGGGCGCTGCCGGCACCCAGGGCGCGCAGAGTGCTCCCGGCGTGAGCGAGGCGGCGTCCGCCCGGCTCGCCGAGGCGCTGGAACTCCTCGCCGAGGCCCCGGTCGTCGACGGTCACAACGACCTCCCCTGGGCACTGCGCGAGCACTGCGGCTACGACCTCGACAAGCTCGACGTCTCCGGCGACCAGCGCGGTGTGCTCCACACCGACCTCGCCCGGCTGCGGGCCGGCGGCGTCGGCGCCCAGTTCTGGTCGGTGTACGTACCGGGCCGGCTCGCCGGCGACCACGCCGTCAGCGCCACCCTGGAGCAGATCGACGCCGTCGACCAGCTCCTCGCCCGCTACGGTTCCGAGCTGGCGCCCGCGCTGACCGCCGACGACATGGAAGCGGCCCGCGCCGAAGGCCGGATCGCCTCCCTGAAGGGCGCCGAGGGCGGTCACTCGATCGACAACTCCCTCGCCACCCTGCGTGCCCTGCACGCGCTGGGCGTCCGCTACATGACGCTCACCCACAACGAGAACAACGACTGGGCGGACTCGGCCACCGACACGCCCCGGCACGGCGGGCTCACCCCGTTCGGCCGCGAGGTCGTCCGCGAGATGAACCGCACCGGCATGCTGGTCGACCTCTCGCACGTCGCCGCGACGACGATGCGCGACGCGCTCGACACCTCGGCCGCGCCGGTGATCTTCTCGCACTCCTCGTCGCGCGCGGTCTGCGACCACCCGCGCAACATCCCGGACGACGTCCTGGAGCGGCTGCCCGGCAACGGGGGCGTGGCGATGGCGACCTTCGTACCGAAGTTCATCCTGCCCGCCGCCGTGGAGTGGACGGCCCGCGCGGACGCCAACATGCGCGCCCACGGGCTGCACCACCTGGCCACCACGCCGGACGCGATGGCGGTCCACCGCGCCTTCGAGGCGGAGAACCCGCGCCCGATCGCGACGGCGGCCACGGTCGCCGATCACCTCGACCACATGCGCGAGGTCGCCGGCATCGACCACATCGGCATCGGCGGCGACTTCGACGGCACCGCCTTCACCCCGGCGGGCCTCGACGACGTCGCGGGCTACCCGAACCTGATCGCGGAACTCCTCACCCGCGGCTGGTCGCCGGCCGACCTGGCCAAGCTGACCTGGTCCAACGCGGTCCGCGTACTGCGCGACGCGGAGGCCGTGGCCCGCGACCGGCAGAGCAGGACGAGCCCGTCGGTGGCGACGATCGCGTCGATGGCCTGAGGCGTCTCCCGGCGCCGGTGACAGGCGCGTAGACGCGGTGGTGCGTAGACGGCTGAGGGGCCCGGTCCCGTACGGATATCCGTACGGGACCGGGCCCCTCACTCGTCAGTGGACGCGGCGGATCAGGCAGCCGGCAGCCGACAGCCGGCACCGGCAGACCCGACAAGCCAGGCCGTCATTCAGCAGGTCAGGCGGTCGGGCGCCCCATCGCGCGGTACGTCCAGCCGGCCTCGCGCCAGCGGGCCGGGTCGAGGGCGTTGCGTCCGTCGAGGATGACCGGCGAGGCGACGACGCCGGCCAGCTCGGCCGGGTCGAGCGTGTCGCGGAACTCGCGCCACTCGGTGAGGTGCAGCACCACGTCCGCGCCGCGCACGGCGTCGATTGCCGAGTCCGCGTAGCCGAGGGTGGGGAAGACCCGGCGGGCGTTGGCCATGCCCTTCGGGTCGTAGACGGTGACCTGGCCGCCCTGGAGGTGGATCTGACCGGCCACGTTCAGGGCCGGCGAGTCGCGGACGTCGTCCGAGTCGGGCTTGAAGGTCGCGCCGAGCACGGCGACCCGCTTGCCGAGGAAGCCGCCGCCGAGCGCCTCGCGCGCCATCTCCACCATGGACGCGCGGCGCCGCATGTTGATGGAGTCGATCTCGCGCAGGAAGGTCAGCGCCTGGTCGGCGCCCAGCTCGCCCGCGCGGGCCATGAAGGCGCGGATGTCCTTGGGCAGACAGCCGCCGCCGAAGCCGATGCCGGCCCGCAGGAACTTCGAGCCGATCCGCTCGTCGTGCCCGATCGCCTCCGCGAGCTTGGCCACGTCGCCGCCGCCCGCCTCGCAGACCTCCGCCATCGCGTTGATGAAGGAGATCTTGGTGGCGAGGAAGGAGTTGGCCGCGGCCTTGACCAGCTCGGCGGTCGGGTAGTCGGTGAGTACGAGCGGCGAGCCCTCGGCCAGCGGCGTCGCGTACACCTCGCGCAGCACCTTCACGGCCCGCTCGCCGGCCGCGTCCTCGGGCACGCCGACGACGATGCGGTCCGGGTGCAGGGTGTCCTGCACGGCGAAGCCCTCGCGCAGGAATTCCGGGTTCCAGGCCAGCGCGACCCCCTCGGGCAGCAGCCCGCCGAGCCGCTGGGCCGAGCCGACCGGCACGGTCGACTTGCCGACCACCAGGGCGTCGCCGCGGACGACCGAGGCGAGGGAGGTGAAGGCGGAGTTGGCGTACGACATGTCGCAGGCGTACTCGCCGTGCTTCTGCGGCGTGTTCACGCACACGAAGTGGACGTCGCCGTCGAAGGCCGCCAGATCGTCCCAGGAGGTGGTGAAGCGCAGCCGGCCGGTGGATCCCTCGATCGTGTCGACGTGGCGGGCGAGGAGTTCCTCCAGGCCCGGCTCGTACATCGGGACGCGACCCGCGGCGAGCATCTCGATCTTCTCGGGGGCGACGTCGAGGCCGAGGACCTCGAAGCCCAGCTCCGCCATGGCCGCGGCGTGGGTGGCGCCGAGGTAGCCGGTGCCGATCACGGTGATCTTGAGGGCCATGCGAACTCCAGTGAGGTCGGGCGGAATGCCTGCCCGAGCATAGTCGGGGCCGCGCGGAACCCTGGATCGGGACCTGATCTCGCCCTACCATGCGGGTTACTTAGTGGTAGTTAACAAGCCTGGGAGAGTGTGACGGTGGCGGGATCCGCTGATTTCGACCTGTATCGCCTGTCCGAGGAGCACGAGATGCTCCGGGAGACGGTCCGCTCGCTGGCGGAGGCGAAGATCGCTCCGTTCGCCGCCGCGGT